>JBOHCO010000191.1:0-2607 GCA_050698895.1 Streptosporangiaceae bacterium | reverse complement strand
GGGCCGGGCCGGGCCGCGCCGGGCCCGGCCTCAGCCGGGCGTGCGGACGTGGATGACGTCGCCCGCGCTGACCGCCGCGGGGCCGGCGGCGGTGTCCACGATCAGGCGGCCGACCGGGTCGATCCCGGACGCTACCCCGGCCAGCGCGGTCCCGCCGGGCAGCTCCACCCGGACCGGCCGGCCGACGGTCGCCGAGAGGCGCAGGTACTCCGCGCGCAGCCCGCTGCCCTCGGTGTCGCCGGGGCTGGGCCGGGTCCAGCGCCGGTACCAGTCCTCGAGCTCGGCCAGGATGCCGATCAGCAGTGTCTCGCGGTCAAGCCCCGGCCGGTCGGCCGGGCCTGATGGCACGGCCGACCGTGAGGCCGAGTCACCCCCCAGGCGGCCGGGCCGGCCGCCGACCAGCGCCAGCGAGGTGGCCGGCAGCGCGCCGGGGCCGGGCGGCGGCAGCTCGTCCCTGGTCGCGGCGACGTTGAGGCCGACCCCCATGACGATGGCGTCGCCGGCCTGTTCGGCCAGGATGCCGGCCAGCTTCGCCCCGTCGGCCAGCACGTCGTTGGGCCACTTGAGCGTCGCGTCCACGCCCGCCTGCTGGCGTAGCGCCCGGGCCACGGCCACCCCGGTAAGCAGCGGCAGCCAGCCCCGGTCCGCGGGCGGCACCGCGGCCGGGCGCAGCAGCACGGAGAAGATCAGCGCCGAGCCGGTGCGGGAGACCCACTGGCGGCCCTGGCGGCCGCGGCCGCGGGTCTGGTGCTCGGCGGCCAGCACGGCCCCCTCGGCGGCGCCCGCCCTGGCCGCGGCGAGCAGGTCGTCGTTGGTGGACTCGGTCTGCGCCAGCACGTCCAGCTGCGACCACAGGCGGCCGGGGGCCAGCACGGCGCGCCGCAGCTCATCCGCGCGCAGCTCATCCGAGCGCAGCTCATCTCGGTGCAGCGCGCCCTGCTCCGCCACACCGAACTCAATTGGTGACACTTCAGACACCGTCTGTGTTCGCCGTCGTCCAGCCGATATTGTCAAGGGCCGAGGATAGCCTGCGCGGCGCGAGGCACCGCAGGAGACCGAGCAGGGCCCGGGCGAGCCGCGACCAGCGATGGCCGCGGCGCGCCCATCGGGGGGCTCGCCCAGCAGAGTCGAGGAAGACCCAGTGGCCGATCTGAGTACCAGACAGCGCCCGGCCCAGGCCCCGCGGCTGCCCGATTGGGCCGCGGCCGCCGGCACGCTGGCCCGGCTGCGGCCCCGGGCCCTGTGGCGCGACCACCGGCTGTTCACCATCCTGGTGCTGCTCGCGCTGGTGCCGCGGGTCCTGGCCGCGCTGGCCTTCCGGCCCGCCCTGCTGACCGCCGACTCGTTCCTCTACATGCAGGGCGCCGTGTCCGGCCGGCTCGGCATCATCCGGCCCTCGGGCTACTCGTTCCTGCTGTACTTCTTCAAGCACCTGCCGCACCCGCTGCTGCTGGTGACGACCCTCCAGCACCTCATGGGCATCGCCATCGCGATCATCGTCTACGCCCTGCTGCGCTACTGGGGCCTGCCCGGCTGGGGCGCGTCGCTGGCCGCCCTGCCCACCCTGTTCGACGCGCGCGAGATCGCGCTGGAGTCCTACATCCTGCCCGACACCGTGTTCTGCCTGGCCATCCTGATCACGGTCGCGCTGCTGCTGACCCGGCGCACGCCGCGCCCCTGGCAGTGCGCGGCGGCCGGCCTGCTGATGGCCTACGCCAGCATCCTGCGCGGCAACGGCATCCCGCTGGTCGTGATCGTGGCCGCCTTCATGCTGATCCGGCGGGTGGGCTGGCGGGCCCTGGCCGCGGCCGCCGTGGCGTTCGTCATCCCGGTGGCCGGCTACGTGCTGGCCTTCCACGCTCAGTACGGGGCCTACAACCTGACCACCAGCGACGGCCTGTTCCTGTGGTCGCGCACCACCAGCTTCGCCAACTGCGCCATCATCAAGCCGCCGCCCGACCTGCGGCCGCTGTGCCCGAACCGGGAGAAGTCCGTTCGCGTGCCGCCCGCCGCCGGCTGGTCCATCTCCCGCCTGCTCAGCGAGCCCACCCCGGCCGACTACCTGTGGGCCAGCGACGCCTGGTGGCGGATCGACGCCCGCCCCGGCATCAATCCGGCTAACAACAAGCTCGGCGAGCGCTTCGCCATCGACGCCATCACCGCCCAGCCGCTGGACTACCTGCGAGTGGTCGGCCGCGATGTGTTGCTGACCTTCGTGGCCACCGACCGCCCCCAGGGCGGTGCCTACATGACCTTCACCGCGCGGCCGCGCATCGCCGTGCTGCCCTGGTACTACCGCGACGACATCCGGGCCTACGCCGGCACCGCGGGCAACAGCCACGCGGTCTACCCGTACGCGTTCTTCATGTTCCTCTACCAGCAGCCGGTGATCTTCCCTGGCCTGCTGTTCCTGCTCGTGCTGCTGGCCGGCCTGGCTGGCGTGGCCCGGGCCTGGCGCCGCTGGGGCGGCATGGCCGCCCTGCCCTGGGCCCTGGCCGCGGTCAGCGTGGTGAGCCCGGCCCTGCTGACCCAGTCCCTGTACCGCTACGTGATCGTGGCCATCCCGCTGGCCTGCCTGGCCGCCGGCCTGGCCTTCGCCGACCTCCG
>JBOHCO010000190.1:0-4812 GCA_050698895.1 Streptosporangiaceae bacterium | reverse complement strand
CCGCAGCGGCGCGCCGCGCACGGCGACCCGGCCTGCGGCGCGGCCCAGCCCGGCCAGCGCGCGCAGCACCTCGGCCTGGCCGTTGCCGACGATCCCCGCCAGCCCGACGATCTCGCCGGCCGAGGCGGTCAGCGACACGTCATGGAACGCGCGGGCGGACAGGTGCTCAACGGCCAGCACGACGCCCGGCTGGCCCGGGCCGCTCTGTTGTTTGATAGCTGGTTTCTGGTCGTCGGTGTCCGGCCGGGCGCCGGCCTTGGGCGGGAACTCGGCCGTAACGGCCCGGCCCACGATCAGCTCCAGGAGCTGGGCGTCGGAGACCTCCGACACCCGGAAGCTGCCCCGGACCGTGCCGTCCCGCAGCACCGTCACCTGCTGGCACAGCTCGCGCACCTCGGCCAGGCGGTGGGTGATGTAGACGACCGCGATGCCGGCGGCGGCCAGCCGGCGCAGCTCGGCGAACAGGACCGCCGAGTCGTCGGCGCCCAGCGCGGCCGTGGGCTCATCGAGGATCAGCACCGCCGGGTCGCCGGCCAGCGCCCTGGCCACCTCCAGCAGCGCCCGCTGGGCCACGGTCAGGCTGCTGACCCGCTGGCCCAGGCCGGCCGTGCAGCCGACCCGGGCCAGCTGGGCGCGCATCCAGCTCCCGGCGTCCTTCCCGGCCGCCCGGACCTGGCCGGGCAGCCACATGACGACGTTCTCGGCCACGGTCAGGTCGGGCACCAGCGCCGGGTGCTGGTAGGCGATGGACAGCCCGCACTGGTGCACGGCCGTCGGCGTGGCCTCCCGGACCGGCTCGCCCCGCAGCTCCATGCCGCCCTGGTCCGGCTCGAGGGCGCCCGCGGCGATGGCCATCAGGGTGGACTTGCCCGCCCCGTTCTCCCCGAGCAGGGCATGGATCTCCCCGGCCCGGGCCGTGAACGTGACCCCCTTGAGGGCGTCCACGCCGTCGAAGCTCTTCCACACATCAGCGAGCCGCAGCACCTGGACGTCGGTTGCTGTCACCGCCATCGGGCCTTCTCCTCGGGGTTGCTCGGGCCGGGTACTCGGGGGGCCGGGCCGCCGGTCAGCGCAGCGAGCTCAGGCTCGGGATGACGCCCTTGAGCGCGGCCTGCTGCTGGGCGGCGGTCAGGCCGCTGGACATGATCGCCGTAGCCGGCAGGGTCTTGTCGCAGACCGGCTGGTGCGGGCTCCCGGTCACCGAGTTCTCGAAGCTCTGCTGCGGGACGACCGTGGAGGACGGCACCTTGCCCTTGGTGGCCAGGGCGACGGCGTAGCGCATGGCGTACTCCACCATCCAGGTCTGCGAGGACACAGTGAACAGCTTGAAGTTCGGGTCGCTGGCCTTGCCGGACAGGAAGTCGCAGCCCAGCGAGTTGCCGTCCTCGGTGGCGATGACGGGGATCTTCCGGCCCGCCTTCTGGAACTGCGGGAAGGAGGCGGCCAGCGCCGTGCCGAAATCGCTGACCACCGCGTTGATGCTCGGGTACTTGGACAGCAGCGAGGCGACTACCTGCTGGGTCGTCGCCGGGTCCCAGTTGGTCACGTTGTAGGGCTTCTGGCCGAGCAGGTGGATGCCGGGGTACTTCTTGAACACGCTCTGCAGGCCCTGGTACTCGGCCAGGCTCTGCGAGTTGGCGGGCGGCCCGCCGAGGAACACGACGTTGCCCTTCCCCTTCAGCGCGGTGGCCACGTCCTGGCCCCAGAGCACGCCGGCCGAGGTGAAGTCGGTGGAGATGTAGGCGTTGTAGTTCTGGCCCGCGGTGCCGCCGGGGAACACCCGGTACGGGACCACGATCGCGCCGGCCTGGTAGGCCTTGGTCAGCACCGGCAGCATGGCCTTGCCCGCGTCGGGGAAGTCCACGATCGCGGTGGTCCCCTGGGCGACCAGGGAGTCGATGTCGGAGATGGCCTTCTGGGTGTTGCCCTCGCCGTTGGTGTACACGTACTTGGTCACGCTCGGGCACTGCGCGGCGATGGTGACGGCCGAGTACCGGGTCAGCTCGCGCCAGGTGTTGTCGCCGAAGCCATCGGCCAGGGCGATGGACGCCTGCTTGGGCCCGCACCAGGGGTACTTGCTGGACACCTTGGCCTGGCTGCTGGCTGAGCCGCCGCTCCCGCCGGCGCTGCTGCTGCTGCCGCCGCAGGCCGCCGCGGTGATCGACAGCAGGGCCAGGGCCGACGCCCCGATCGTCAGGCGGCGACGTGACGTGCGTCTGGTCCCGGCTGAGTTGTCTGTCATCTCTGGTCACTCCTTGAGGTATGGCTCTTCAGGTAGGGGCGGGTGACATCAGGCATGGACGTCCGGGCCGGTGCGGTCCGGCCGATGCGGTGCTGCTGTGCTGTGTTGTGCGATGCATGCGGTGGTGCGGTCCTGGGGAGGGTCAGGTCACCGGGGCCCGGCTGCGGCCCGGTGGCCCCGGTGGCCCGGTGCGCAGCCGCCCGCGCAGCCAGCCGGGCCGCACCCGCAGGCCGTAGACCGCGACCGCCAGCGCCAGCACGCCGGCCTGGACCAGGTTCTGCACGGCCGCGCTGGCCCCGGTGGCCAGCACGAACTGCTGGAGCTGGCTGAGGAACAGCGCCCCGGCCGCGCTGGCGATCACGCTGCCGACGCCGCCGAGCAGCGACGTGCCGCCCAGCGCCACCGCGGCCACCGACGGCAGCAGGTAGCTGTCGCCCTGGAACGGGTCGGGCTGGGAGACGATGCCGGCCAGCAGCACGCCGGCCGTGCAGTACAGCGCGGCCGCGCCGAGGTAGGCCCAGATCTGGTAGCGGCGCGCGGGCAGTCCGGCCGCCCGCCCGGCGGCCGGGTTGGCCCCGGACGCCTCGAACCGGCGGCCGAAGGTCGTGCGCTTGATGACGAGCTCGATGACGATCACGATGACCACCGCGATCAGCAGCGGCAGCGGAATGCCCGCGGGCGTCGCCCCGGCGAACGACTGGAGCGCTCCGGTCGTCTGGGTCGGCGTGCCCTGCGAGATGCCCAGGTCGATCCCGTACAGGACCGCGTTGATGCCGAGCGTCTGCACGATCGGCGTGATCCCGACGAAGGTCACCAGCAGCCCGTTGACCAGCCCGGCGGCCAGGCAGATCGCGTAGGCGAGCAGGATGGCCGGGATCAGCCGGGAGGAGCTGCCGTTCGGGATGTGGGTGACCAGCACGACGGTGAGCGAGATGAACCCGGGCACCGACAGGTCGATCCCGCGCTGCTGGACGACCAGCGTCTGGCCGACGGCGGCCAGCATCAGCACCGCGGCGAACGGCCAGAGCGAGGCCAGGGCGCTGGCGCCCAGGCTGCCCGGCTGGAAGACCGCGCTGAGCGCGAACAGCAGCCCGGTCGCGATCCAGATGCCCGCCGACCGGCGCCAGCGCGCGGCCGTGCGGCCCGCCGCCGCGGCGCTGCCCGCCGTCGCCCGGCCGGCCCGCGGCCCGCTCACGATGTCACCCATGACCTGTTCTCCGCCGGCCCGTTACCGCGGCGGGTAGCGCAGCTCGTAGCCGGCCTCGGCCCGGGACGCGGCCCCGGCCCAGCCCCAGATCATCTCGGCCTCGTCCGAGGCCGAGGTGTTGCGGAAGCCGTGCCAGGCGCCCTTGCGGTGGAAGACCACGTCCCCGGCGGACACCGGGACCTCGTTGTCGCCGTCCAGCACGATGCCCTGACCCCGCACGATGAGCGCGAACTCCTCGGCGCCCGGGTGCCGGTGCCACTGGTGCTCGGCCTGGCCCGGCGCGAACACCGCGCGCCCGAACACGACGTGCTCGGCGCCCGCGCCGGCCGCGTCAACGAGGAACTGGACGGTCATGCCGACCCAGCCCTGGTCGGGCCCGAGGCCGGGCACGGGTGCCACATCGCCGATGCCCACGTGAAAGGAATCCGCCATCTCTCTCCCCATCAACCGCGCCGGGCGTACGTTCTCACTGACGGAAGTGTTCAGTAATGACGTACACGATGTTCAGGGAGATTAACCCGATGGGCAGCGCGGCACAAGAGCCCGCAACGAACACGGTTCCGCAACTGTGGAGTTACGACGATGTAACAGGCCGCGGCCGTGGCAGGCGATCAGGCCAGGAACACGCAGGTACGAGGCGGGACACAGGGCCCCGGACGGGGCTCAGGCCTCGGGACGGTGCACCCGGCCGCCGTCCAGGGGCATGATCACCCGGGCCGCGTGCGATTCCGGGGTCAGCCGGCGGCCGAGCACGAACCAGATGCCCTCGGCGGGCTCGCTGCCCTCGTTCACCAGCAGGTGCGGCTCGGAGGAGTCGAACGCCATGGCGTCGCCGGGGCCGAGCATGTACTCATCGAAGCCGACCTGGATCTTCAGGCGGCCGCGCAGCAGGAACGCGAACTCGGTCCCGGTGTGCCGCATCATCTTGCCGGACGAGCTCGAGGAGCCGCCCGGCTCGTAGGTGACGTACATGAAGTCCACCAGGTGCGGCAGCAGGTCGCTGAGCAACTCCCAGGTCACCCCGGACTCCAGCTCCAGCTTGCGGCGCTCGGCCGGGCGGACCAGCTGGCAGGCCAGCTCGCTGAGCGCGGGCGCCGCGCTGGCCGCCCGCCGGGCCCGGCCGTTGGCCGCCGCGGTGGCCGCCACCTCGGCCTCGTTGCCCGACAGCAGGGCGTCGATGGACAGCCCCAGCTCGGTCGCGATGGCGTAGATCGTGCTCACCGACGGCCGCGTTCGCTCGGTCTCGACCTGCGACAGCATGCTGGCCGAGACGCCGACCTGGCGGGCGAGCGCGCGCAGTGACAGCCCCTGCTTCTGGCGCTCCCGCCGGATCAGGCCGCCCACACTCACGTCCACTGATGCG
>JBOHCO010000189.1:0-6761 GCA_050698895.1 Streptosporangiaceae bacterium | reverse complement strand
GGCCGATGATTCCCTGCTCGGGCTGCCGGCCATCTGGCTGCGCGACAACTGTGCCTGCGCCGAGTGTCGTGACCCCGGCAGCCGGGAACGGCTGACCAGCATCACCGACCTGTCCGACCGTGTCTCCGTCGCGGCGGTGCATCGCCACGGCCACCAGATCGAGATCGAGTTCGCCCCGGACCGGCACCGCAGCGTGAACGACGCCCGCTGGCTGGACCAGTTCCGGCCCGCCCCGGTGCCGCGCCAGCGGTCCGCACCGCCGGTCCGGCCGCCGCAGGCCCGATCCGGCACCGGCGCGGCGGCCGAGGACGGCCGGAGCGAGGACGCCAAGCACCTGTGGGACAACGCCGTCATCTGCGGTGCGCTGCCCCTGGGCTCCTGGCCGCTCTACCAGTCCGATCCCGCGCACCGGCAGGCCTGCCTGCGGGCCGTGCTGCGCGACGGTTTCGTGCTGCTGGCCGGGATGCCGACCGAGCCCGGGGCGGTGCTGGCCGTGGCCGAGACCCTGGGCGTGGTCCGGGAGACCGAGCACGGCCGGGTGGCCGAGATCCGGGTCGGGGCGTCGCCCCCGTCCGAGGCGTCCACCAGCCGGCCGATGCCCGCCGGCACGGCCGCCCCGTTCCGGGATCCGCTGCTGACGGTCAAGGTGATGGGCTGCCTGACCGCCGCGGCCCGGGGCGGCGAGTCGACCCTGGTCGACGGCTTCTTCGCCGCGGCCACGCTCCGGGCCCAGGACCCGGCCGCGTTCGCCGTGCTGACCAGCACCGCCGTCACCTTCGCCCGCGCCGACGACCGGCTCGAGATGCGGGCCACCCACCCGGTGATCAGCCTGGACCCGCGCGGCCGGATCCGGGAGATCAGGTTCGACCGCAGCACCCTGGCCCCGCTGCGCGGCGCGACCAGCCAGATCGTGGCCTTCTATGACGCCTACCGGTCCTTCGCGCGACTGGTCGACGACCAGGCACTGACGCTCACGCTGGCCCTGCGGCCCGGCCACTGCCTCATCCTGGACAACACCCGCGTCCTGAACGGCCGTACCGGCTTCGCCCCCGGTACCGCCGCGGGCCGGGAGCGCCACCTCCAGGCCAGCTGGGCGGACCTGGACGGGGTGGCTTCCCGGCTCGCGGTGCTGGAGCGGCCCCAGCACAACGGCGGCTCCCGGCACTAAACCCCGGCGCATAGGCCCTCGGGGCTAGCTGAAGATCAGCGTGTAGCCGCCCTTGCGGAGCTGGGTGATCACCGTGTCGCAGTGCTCCGGGCCGCGCGTCTCGACCTGGAGCATGACTTCGGCCTCATCCACGTGCAGGTCGGCGGTGACCCGCTCGTGCAGCACCTCGATCACGTTGGCGCCCATCCCGGCCAGCTCGGACAGCAGGGTGGCCAGCGCCCCCGGCCGGTCCGGCAGGCGGCACCGGAAGGCCAGGTACCGGCCGGCCGCCGACAGCCCGTGCCGCAGCACCTTGGCCAGCAGCAGCGGGTCGATATTGCCGCCCGACAGCACCACCACTACCGGGGGCACGAACAGCGACGGGTGCTCCAGCAGGGCCGCCACGCCCGCCGCCCCGGCCGGCTCGACCAGCTGCTTGGCCCGCTCCAGGCACAGCAGCAGGCCGCGGGACAGGTTCTCCTCGGTGACCGTGATCATCTGCGCGGACAGCCCGGCCAGGATGGCCGTGGTCAGGTCGCCGGGCCGGGCCACCGCGATGCCGTCGGCCATGGTGGCGGCGGCGGTGACGCTCACCGGGTGGCCGGCCGCCAGCGAGCCGCGCATCGGCGCCACCGCATCGGCCTGCACGCCGATCAGCCGGGCCGCGGGCAGCCGGGTGCCGGCCGCCACCGCGATGCCCGAGGCCAGCCCGCCGCCGCCGACCGGGACGACGATGGTGCGCACGTCCGGGCACTGCTCGGCGATCTCCAGGCCCACCGTGCCCTGGCCGGCGATCACGTCCGGGTGGTCGAACGGGTGGATGAAGATCGACCCGGTCTCCTGAGCCAGCTCCCGCGCCCTGGTCAGCGCGTCCTCCACGCAGGTGCCGTGCAGGACGATGTCGGCGCCGTAGCCGCTGGTCGCGGCGACCTTGGGCAGCGGGGCGCCGGCGGGCATGACCACCGTCGCCCTGGTGCCCAGCGCCGAGGCGGCCAGGGCCACGCCCTGGGCGTGGTTGCCCGCGCTGGCCGCCACCACGCCGCGCGCCCGCTCGGAGTCGGTCAGCCGGGCAATGCGGATGTAAGCGCCGCGGACCTTGAACGAGCCGGTCCGCTGGAGGTTCTCGCACTTGAGGTAGACCGGCCCGCCGACCAGCTCAGACAGGGCGCGGGAGGACAGCATGAGCGTCTGGCGGATGGTCCCGCGCAGCACGCCGGCGGCAGCGACCACGTCATCGGTGCTCACCGGTGCAGTTGGGGTCATGCCTGAAGTGTGGCACGACCGCGCGGTGGCTCAGTCCGGCGTCCAGTAGCGCTCCGCGGCCAGGATAAGCGCCGCCGCGCCGATCAGGCCGGCGGTCTGGCCGAGCGCGGCCGGCACCACCTGGAGGTGCCGGGTGAAGTCGAGCCGGGCGTGCACCCGCAGCGTCTGCGCCAGCGGGTCGAACAGGAGCGGCCCGGCCTGGGCGACCCCGCCGCCCACCGTGACCACCTCCAGGTCACACAGGCTGGCCGCGGACGCGATGGCCAGGCCCAGGGCCCGGCCCGCGCGGCCCATGGCGGCCAGGCCCACCGGGTCGCCGTGCGCCGCGTCCTCGGCCAGGTCCCTGGCCGTCGCGTCGGCCTGACCCGGCCGCCAGCCCTGCGCCCGCGCCCACTGGGCCAGCGCCGGGCCCCTGGCGATGGCCTCGGCGCAGCCACGCCCGCCGCAGCCGCACGGCGGCCCGTCGTCGCTCGGGTCCACCACGATGTGCCCGATATGGCCGGCGTTGCCCGACGCCCCGCTGACCAGCTTGCCGTCCAGGATCAGCCCGCCGCCGACCCCGGTCGAGACCACCATGCCGAGCATGTTGGACCGGCCCCGTCCCGCGCCGCGCCAGTGCTCGGCCGCGGCCAGGCAGATCGCGTCGTTGTGCACCCGCACCGGCAGCCCCGGCAGCCGCTCGGTCAGCCGGTCCCGGAGCGGAAACCCGCTCCAGCTCGGCAGGTTCAGCGGCGACACCCGGCCAGCCGGCCACTCCATGGGCCCGCCGCAGCCGCAGCCGACGCCGGCCAGGTCAGCTTCGGGAATCCCGGATTTTTCGATAACAGAGGTGAAAAGGGCGTCCAGTGTCCGCCATACCTGCTCCGCGTCCGGGCCGGCCGGGGTCGGCGTCCGCGCCCAGGTGAGCAGACGACCGCCCCCGTCCACCACCCCGGCGGCCAGCTTGGTCCCGCCGACATCCAGCGCCAGCGCCGAGCGCGGATCGCCTGCCCCGCTGATCACCCGCTGATCACCCGCTGATCACCCGAGCCTCCCTGATGTGCGCGGCTGGCCGTCATCGACATAGATTCGAATGGTGCAGCCTACGAGTCAGTCTCACTCATCAGCCCCGCAGTCGACGTCAACTACCCCGCGTTCAGATCCGCCCGCCGCCGCCACCGTGCGCGAGCTGCGGGCCAGCGGGCACCAGCTCCGGAGCGTCAAGGAGGAGATGCGCGAGAACCTGCTGGCCGCCTTGCGCGCCGGCGAGGACGCGTTTCCCGGCATCGTCGGCTTTGGCCAGACCGTGCTTCCGCACCTGGAACGGGCCATCATCGCCGGGCACGACGTGATCCTGCTGGGCGAGCGCGGGCAGGGCAAGACCCGGCTGATCCGCACGCTCGTCCTGCTGCTGGACGAGTGGACCCCCACCCTGGCGGGCTGCGAGATCAATGACCACCCGTTCGCCCCGGCCTGCGCACGCTGCCGGCGGCTGGCCGCCGAGCAGGGCGAGGACCTGGCCATCACCTGGCGCCACCGCAGCGACCGCTACGGCGAGAAGCTGGCCACGCCGGACACCAGCGTGGGTGACCTGGTCGGCGACATCGACCCGGTTAAGGTGGCCGAGGGCCGGACCCTCGGCGACCCGGAGACCATCCACTACGGCCTGGTGCCCCGCACCAACCGCGGTGTCTTCTGCCTGAACGAGCTGCCTGACCTGGCCGAGCGCATCCAGGTCTCGCTACTGAACGTGCTGGAGGAGCGGGACATCGGCGTGCGCGGCTACGCGCTGCGGCTGCCGCTGGACCTGGTCCTGGTGGCCAGCGCCAACCCGGAGGACTACACCAGCCGGGGCCGGATCATCACCCCGCTCAAGGACCGGTTCGGCGCCGAGATCCGGACCCACTACCCGGTCTCGCTGGAGGCCGAGCTGGCGCTGATCCGCCAGGAGGCCCAGGTGGCCTGGCGGGACGGGCTGGGCTCGGTCACTGACCCCGCCTCCGTGCTGCCTGAGCACCTCATCCAGGTCATCGCCCGGTTCACCCGGCTGGTGCGGGCCTCGCCCGCGGTCGACTCCCGGTCCGGGGTGTCGGCCCGGTTCGCGATCGCCGCCGCCGAGGCGGTGGCCGCCTCCGCGGTCCGGCGGGCCGCGATCAGCGGCGAGGACCGCGCCGTGGCCAGGGTGTGCGACCTGCCCGCCATCGTCGGCACGCTGCGCGGCAAGGTGGAGTTCGAGGTCAGCGAGGAGGGCCGGGAGCAGGAGGTGCTCGACCACCTGCTGCGGCGGGCCACCGCCGAGACCTTCCGCGGCGCGCTGGGCAACGCCGACCTGAGCGGCCTGCTGACCCGGTTCGCCGAGGGCGGCATCGTCGAGACCGGCGACCTGCTCCCGGCGGCGGAGCTGCTGCGCCGGATCGGCGAGGTCCCCGGCCTGGCCAAGATCATGGAGCGGCTGGACATGGGCGGCGAGTCCCCCGGCCAGGCCGCGGCGGCCCTGGAGTTCGCGCTCGAGGGCCTGTACCTGATGCGCCGCCTGTCCAAGGACTCCCTCGACGGCGGCGCCGTCTACCGGACCTGAGCAGCAGGGCGAGAGGGCTTACCCATGAGCGAGCCGCGGCCCGGGAAGCGAGCGGGGCAATGGTGAGTGGTTATCGTTACGGGCCCTACACCGGCGGTCCGGATCCGCTGGAGCCGCCCTACGACGTCCGGGGGGCGGTCGACGCGCTGGGCGAGTCGGTGCTGGAGGGCACCGACCCGGCCTCGGCGCTGCGCGACCTGCTGCGCCAGGGCATGTCCGGGCACCGCGGCCTGGACGACATGCTGCGCCGGGTGCGCGAGCGGCAGCGCGAGGTGCGCAACCGCGGCCGGCTGGACGGCGTGCTCGAGCAGGTCCGGGCCATGCTGGACAAGGCGATCGGCGAGGAGCGGGCCGAGCTGTTCCCCGACCCCAGCGACACCGCGCGGATGCGGGAGTCCGAGCTGGACTCGGTGCCGTCCGACACCTCGCGCGCGATCCGCCAGCTGTCGGACTACGACTGGCAGTCGGCGACGGCCCGGCAGACGTTCTCCGAGCTCAAGGACCTGCTGCGGCGGGAGATCCTGGACAGCCAGTTCCAGGGCATGAAGCAGAGCCTGGACCAGCCCGACCAGCAGGCCATGCAGCGGGTCAAGGACATGATGTCCTCGCTGACCCAGATGCTCGAGGACGACGCGCGGGGCGAGCACGAGCAGCAGGATTTCGACGACTTCATGGCCGAGTACGGGGATATGTTCCCGGATTCCCCGGCCAACCTGGAGGAACTGGTCGACTCGCTGGTCCGCCGGATGCAGGCGGCACAGCGGCTGCTCGAGTCGCTCAGCGAGGACCAGCGCGGTGAGCTGTCCAACCTGATGTCCCAGGCCATGGAGGACGCGGGGCTGGCCGCTGAGATGGCCCGGCTGGCGGACGCCCTGCGGGCCCGGCGGCCGGATCTGGACGCCGAGGGCTGGCCGCGGGCCCGGATGTCCGGTCAGGAGCCGCTGGGCCTGAGCGACGCCACCACGGCCCTGGCCGAGCTGGCTGACCTGGGCGAGCTGGAGGACTCGCTGCGCCAGGACTACCCCGGCGCCCGCCTGGACGACGTCGACGAGGACGCGGTCCGCCGGGCCCTTGGCCGGCAGGCCGTGGACGACATGGAGGCGCTGCGCCAGATCGAGCGGGAACTGGAGCGCCAGGGCTACCTCCAGCGCACCGACGGCCGCCTGGAGCTCACCCCCAAGGCCGTCCGGCGGCTGGGCGAGACCGCGCTGCGCAAAGTCTTCGCCAACCTGCCCGAGGGCGCCACCGGCGACCACGACCAGCGCAGCGCCGGGCAGGCGGGCGAGCTCACCGGCAGCACCCGGCCCTGGCAGTTCGGCGACGAGCAGCCCATCGACGCCGCGGCCACGGTGCGCAACGCCCTGCTGCGCGGCGGGATGACACCCACCCACCTCCCCAGCCCCCTACGCCAGCCCAGCCCGGGGCCGGTGACCACGGGAGAGGCTGCCGCCGGGGCCGCCGGGCGGCATCCGGGGGTCCGGCTCGAGGTGGGTGACTTCGCGGTCGGCGAGACCGAGCGGCGTGCCACCGCGGCGGTCTGCCTGCTGGTCGACTTGTCCTACTCCATGGAACTGCGCGGCACCTGGGGCGCGGCCAAGCAGACCGCGCTGGCCCTGCACGCACTGGTCCGGACCAAGTACCCGCAGGACGCCATCCAGGTCATCGGGTTCTCCAACTACGCCAGGGAACTGCGCGAGACCGACCTGGCCGGGCTGACCTGGGACATGGTCCAGGGCACGAATCTGCACCATGCGCTGGTCCTAGCCGGCCGGTTCCTGGACCGGCGGCCGGAGC
>JBOHCO010000188.1:0-2221 GCA_050698895.1 Streptosporangiaceae bacterium | reverse complement strand
GCCGGAGATGGGCTCGGTGCGGTTGCTCAGCGGCACGCAGGCCCGCGAGCTGTTCCCCCCGCTGGGGCCGGTGCCCGCCGCGGTGCACATCGCGGGCGCGGCCCGGGTGGACGGCCGGCGGGTCGCGGCGGCGCTGACCCACGCGGCGGAGCGACTGGGCGCCGTGGTCCGGCCGGGCCAGGCGGAGCTGGCCGTGGGCGGTGGCGCGGGGCGGGTCGGCGCCGGGGTGCGGGTCGGCGGGGTGCGGGTCGCCGGGGTGCGGGTCGGCGGGGAGCTGGTCGGCGGGGAGCTGATCGAGGCGGACGCCGTGGTGGCCGCCACCGGGGCCTGGACCGGCTCGTTCCTGGCCGCGGCGGGACCGGCGGCGGGCCTGATGGCGGCGGGGGTGACCCCGGAGCGGGGGCAGATCGCGCACATCTCGCTGGCTCCGGCCGACACCAGCCGCTGGCCGGTCATCCTGCCCGGCGGCACCGGCCACTACCTGCTGGCCTTCGACGACTCGCGGGTCGTGGCCGGGGCGACCAGGGAGCCGGGCGCGGGCTTTGACTACCGGGTCACGCCCGCCGGCCTGGCCGAGGTGCTGGGCGAGGCGCTGGCGCTGGCGCCCGGCCTGGGGGCGGGCACGTACCTGGAGACCAGGGTCGGCTTCCGGCCCGTGGCGGCCCGGCCGCTGCTGGGGCCGGTGCCGGGCGTGGCCGGGCTGTTCGTGGCCACCGGGCTGGGCGCGAACGGGCTCACCATGGGCCCCTACTCGGGATCCCTGGTCGCCCGGGCCGCGCTCGGCGAGTCTGTGCCGGCTGACCTGACGCCCTTTATCCCTGTCATCCCTGGCTGAGGCTGACCCAGTTATCCCTGGCTGAGGCTGGCCCGCTGGCCTACAGCACGTCCTGGCGCAGCTGCGGGAACACCCTGGACACCTGGCCCAGCAGGTAGTCGCCGTAGGTGCCGGTGAACGCGCGCAGGTCCTGGCCGTCCCACCGCCGCCGCCCGTCATCGCCGGCCGCGGCGCGGTCCGGGAGCGGCGGCACCTCCGCGGCGAACCCCGGATCCAGGAAGTACGGGAACGACAGCCGGCTGTGCCCGCTCAGGTTGCGGACCCGGTGCGGCGTGGAGCGGTACCAGCCGCCGGTGAGCCGGTCCAGCATGTCGCCGATATTGCAGACGAACGTCCCGGCCAGCGGCGGGGCATCGGTCCAGCCATCGGGCGACCGGACCTGAAGCCCGCCGCGGTCGTCCTGCGCCAGCAGCGTGAGCAGCCCGTAGTCGCTGTGCTCGCCCACGCCCCAGCCGTCGTCGCCCGGCGGCGACGGCGGGTAGCTGAAGATCCGGAACAGGATGGTGGGGTCGGCCGTGTACCCAGCCGCGAAGTAGTTGGGGGCCAGGCCCAGGCTCAGCGCCACGCCCCGCAGCACCGCCTGGCCCACGCCGGCCAGCGCGTCCAGGTAGGCCAGGACCAGCGGGCGCAGCTCGGGCACCTGGCTGGGGAACAGGTTGCGCCCGTGCAGCGGGGTGCCCGCCCGCACCCGCGGCTCGTCGTCGGGCAGCTCGGCGCCGAAGTACAGCCCTTCCTTGCGGTCGGGGCGCCCGGAGGTGAGCTCGGTGCCGACCGGGAAGAACCCCCGCCAGGCCCGGCCGCCGCGGGCCATCTCGATCTCCATCTTGCTGGTCAGCGGCAGGGCGAAGAACTCGGCGCTGGCGGCGGCCAGCCGCGTGAGCAGTTCGCCCGGCACGCCGTGCCCGGTCACGTAGAAGAAGCCGCGCTCCCGGCAGGCGGCCTGGATCTGCCCGGCCACCGCCGACCCGTCGGTCTCCTGTCGCATCAGCGGTCCCACGTCAATCACTGGCAGCGCGGCCGAGCCGCTCGCACTCTCCACCCGGCCATCCTGCTCCACCCCGGCCGGCCCAGTCACCGTCGCGGCCGCCTCGTGCTCGTCCGCCGCCGGCGTCCCCGGCCCGCCCAGCGACGTGGCTGCCTCATCGCGCCCCCGGGTCAGGTGCGCGATGGGCTGCTGTGACAGTCAGGGCTGGAGCGGCGTCAGCTGACTGGGCCGCGGCGGTCGCGGACTGGGCGATACGTCATGGTTGGCCCTTTGGTGCTGCTCTAACAGCACCAAAGGGCCAGCCATGACGCATCGCCCGGTCAGCGGCCGCCGCGGCCCCGCCAGCTGACGCCACTCCAGCCCTGACTGTCACAGCAGCCCATCGCGCACCTGGCTCAGGT
>JBOHCO010000187.1:0-1471 GCA_050698895.1 Streptosporangiaceae bacterium | reverse complement strand
TCATGCCGCAGAAGAAGAACCCCGACATCGCCGAGCTGGCCCGGGGCAAGGCCGGCCGGCTGATCGGCGGCCTGACCGGGCTGCTGACCACGCTCAAGGGCCTGCCGCTGGCCTACGACCGGGACCTTCAGGAAGACAAGGAGCCGGTCTTCGACGCGGTGGACACCTTGCTGACAGTGCTGCCGGCGCTGTCCGGGCTGGTGGCCACCCTGCGGTTCAACACCAAGCTGATGGCGCGCAGCGCGCCCGCCGGGCACGCCCTGGCCACCGACCTGGCCGAGCTGCTGGTCCGGCGGGGGACGCCGTTCCGGCAGGCGCACGAGGTCGTCGGGCACCTGGTGGTCTGGTGCCAGGTGCACGACTGCGAGCTTTCTGAGGTCAGTGACGAGGACCTGGCCAAGATCTCGCCGCTGCTGACGCCGGATGTGCGGGACGTGCTGACGGTCGAGGGAGCGCTGGCGGCCCGGAGCGCGCGCGGGGGCACGGCGCCTGCCCGGGTGGCTGAGCAGTTGGAGCGGCTGCGGGTTGTGGTTGATGACCAGGCGGCCTGGGCGGCGGGCGGGTGACGGGTCGTCACCCCGGCCCGTCGACCGCTGGAGGCCCGAACGCTGTCGACGGGCCGGGGTCACGGCCCGGTGGGTGGCAGCTGCTGGAGCGGTCCTTCTTTGACCGGCCCGCGCTGGAAGTGGCGCCTGAGGTGCTCGGGACTGTGCTGTGGCATGACAGCCCTGAGGGGGCGGTGGCGGCTGTTGTGGTCGAGGTTGAGGCGTACATGGGGCCGATCGACCCGGCCTCGCATTCTTACCGGGGGAGGACGGCTCGCAACGGCGTGATGTTCGGGCCGCCGGGCCACGGCTACGTCTACTTCACGTACGGGATGCACTTTTGCGTCAATTACACCTGCGGCCCGGGAGACGAGCCCTCGGCGGTGCTGGTCCGGGCCGGGCGGATCATCGAGGGGACCGAGCTGGCCTGGCGGCGGCGCCGCCCCGATGGGCGGGTGATCCCCGAGCGGGAGCTGGCGCGGGGGCCGGGGTCGCTGTGCCAGGCGATGGGGATCGACCGGGGGCTGGACGGCGCGGATGTGTGCTCGGCGGGGTCCTCGCTCGAGGTGGGGGCGCTGGCCGGGTGGGAGCCGCTGCCGGCCAGCGCGATCAGCACCGGGCCGCGGGTGGGGATCAGCGTGGCGGCCGACTGGCCGTGGCGGTTCTGGGTGACCGGGGACCGCGCGGTATCGGCCTACAAGAAGTCGGCGCCTAAGAAGTCGGCGCCGCGGCGGGCGCCCGGTAAACCGGCTACCGGGGGTGCGGCCGGGGATGGGACGATGCACCGGTGACTGACATCATCGACGAGCTGAGCTGGCGAGGCCTGATCGCCATCAGCACCGACCTGGATGACCTGCGCAAGGCGCTGGACTCCGATCGGCTGACGTTCTACGCCGGGTTTGACCCGACCGGGCCCGGACTGCACA
>JBOHCO010000186.1:0-5234 GCA_050698895.1 Streptosporangiaceae bacterium | reverse complement strand
ACCTCCAGGCACGGGCCCCGGCCCGGGCCGAGCAGGGTGTCCAGCGCCGCGCTGATGCCCAGCGGGTCGCCGCCCGCGGCCGCGTCCCTGGCCAGGAACTCCCGCTCGTACCAGTCCGCGATCTCGTCGTACGCCGCCGCTGGCGCCATGGCCTGCTCCCTCTTCCCGCGTGACTCCGCCCGGGTGACCCTCTCATGACGGGAGCGCCCGCTCCCAGCCGCGCATTCCCCCTCGACGGTGGAGCCGGTGCCGGAAAAGTTGTTGGCGACCTGAGCGCCGGCGACTCCTACCGCTGTCACGCCAGCGCCCCGAAGGGATTCCGGTCATGAACATCCTCGCCACGTCATCCGGCATGGCCCGCCGCGCGGCCGGGCCCGCGCGGGTGGCCATCCCGGCGGCGGCCGCGTCTTCGTCATCGCCGCCGGCCCGGGCGCCGGGCGCGCTCACCGCGAGCGTCACGATCCTCGGCCCGGTCCCGGGCCTGGTGCCGGGCGGCCAGCCGGTGCGATTCCGGGTCACGATCACCAGCAACTCCAGCCAGGCCTACTCGAGCATCCTGCCGCTGGTGTCCCTGGGCCACTGCTCCTGCACGGCCAGCACCCTGTTCCCGGAGGGCACGCTGCAGGAGCGGGCGAGCACCTCGAGCTTCTGGCCGGCCATCCCCTACGACGTGGAGGGGTTCGGCACCGACTATCTCGACGTCACCGAGCCGGGCGGGATCCAGATGATCAGCCCCGGCGGCACGGCCACCTTCGAGTACCGCGTGGCGCTCAGACCGGCGACCAGCGCGCAGGTCACCCGGGGCACGGGCGCGATCGGCGTGACGCTGATCCGGCTGCCGGGCCACTCCCCGGTGGGCCGGGCGCCCAGCGCCAGCGCGCCGGTCGACGTCCAGTCCGGCTCGCCGCCGGCGTAAGCCGGCCCCACAGCCGGGGAGCGTGCGGTCCCCAAGGGGGCGGGACCGCACGCTCTCGCGGGCCGTCCGCGGGCTGTCCGCCGGGCGGGGCCAGTCAGGCCGCGACCAGCTCCAGGATCGTGGCGTTGGCCTGGCCGCCGCCCTCGCACATGGTCTGCAGGCCGTAGCGGATCCCGTTGTCGCGCATGTGATGCGCCAGCGTGGTCATCAGCCGGGCGCCGCTGCCGCCCAGCGGGTGCCCGATGGCGATCGCGCCGCCGTTGGGGTTCAGCGCGGCCGGGTCGGCGCCGGTCTCCGCCAGCCAGGCCAGCGGCACCGGGGCGAACGCCTCGTTGACCTCGAACGCGCCGATCTCGTCGATCTTGAGCCCGCTGCGGTCCAGGGCCTTGCGGGTGGCCGGGATCGGCGCGGTCAGCATGATCACCGGGTCGTCGGCGGCCAGCACCGCGGTGTGCACCCGGGCGATCGGGGTCAGCCCGAGCCGGGCGGCCGTCTCGCTGGTGGTCATCAGCAGCGCGGCGGCGCCGTCGCTGATCTGCGAGCTGTTGCCCGCGTGGATCAGCCCGCCGTCCCGGAACGCGGGCCTGAGCCGGGCCAGGGTCTCCAGCGTGCTGCCGCGCCGCACCCCCTCGTCGGTGTCCGCGATGGCGCCGTCGGCCAGCGTGACCGGCGCGATCTGCCCGGCGAACCGCCGCTGATCCTGGGCCGCGGCCGCCTTGTCGTGCGAGGCCAGCGAGAACTCGTCCAGCTGGGTGCGCGACAGCCCGCAGCGCTCGGCCACCATCTCGGCCCCGATGCCCTGGTGCGGCCGCCGCCCGCCGAGCCTGGTCTCCAGCGCCGACCCGAACGGGTTGACCTCGCCCAGCGTCGCGCCGACGCGAACCCGGCTCATGGACTCCACCCCGCCCGCGATCACCACGTCGTACTGGCCGCTGATCAGCCCGGCCGCGGCGAAGTGCACCGACTGCTGGGACGACCCGCACTGGCGGTCCACCGCCGTGCCCGGCACCGACAGCGGCCAGCCCGCGGCCAGCACCGCGTTGCGTCCGATGTCCAGCGCCTGCTCGCCCACCTGGGCGACGCAGCCCCAGATCACGTCGTCCACCAGGGCCGGCTCCAGGCCCGTGCGCTCGGCCACCGCGCGCAGCACCCCGGCCGACAGGTCCACCGGATGAACTCCGGACAGGGCGCCATTGCGCTTGCCCACCGGCGTGCGCACCGCTTCCACAATCACCGCGTCCCGCACCCTGCTCACTCCCTCAGCCTCGCCGTCGCCTGAGGCCCAGTGTGACCGGTCCGGTCAGGGCCGGCCAGCCCGGCCGCTGGTATCGTGGCGTCCTGTATCAATACTTGAGCGCGCTATTTCAGAATGTGAGACGATTTGACCCGGCGAGATGACGTCGCCGGCCGGGGCGGCACGCGGGCCCTGGCGGACTCGGCGGCGGCCGCGGATTCCCCCGGTCACGGGGAATCGCAGCCCCGCCGCCGGCGCCTGGGCTTCTTCGCCGTCTGCCTGGGCTACTGCGCGATCATCCTGGACGGCAGCGTGCTCAACGTGGCGCTGCCGACGATCCGCCATGACCTGGGCCACTCGATGGCGGCGGCCCAGTGGGTGCTGTCCGGCTACACCCTCGCGCTGTCCGCGCTGCTGCTCACGGCGGGCGCGCTCGGCGACCGGATCGGCCTGCGGCGCATGCTGCTCGGCGGGGTCGCCCTGTTCACGGTGGCCTCGGCGGCCTGCGCGAGCGCCCCGGACATCGGCGCGCTCGTCGCCGCGCGGGTGATCCAGGGTGTCGGCGCGGCGGCGCTGCTGCCGGCCACCCTGGCCGTGATCCCGCACCTGTTCACCCGGTCCGCGGACCGGGCCAGGGCCACCGTGGCCTGGGTGGCCGCGGGCGCGATCTCGGTCGCGATCGGCCCGCTGGTCGGCGGCGTGCTCATCGACGCCTTCGGCTGGCGGAGCATCTTCCTGATCAACCTGCCCATCGGCGTGCTGAGCGCGGCGCTGACCTGGGTCAGCGTCCCCGAGACCGAGCGGCACCGGGTCCCGGTGGACCAGGCCGGCCAGGTCACCGCGGCCGTCGCGCTCGGGCTGCTGGCCGCGGGGCTGATCCTGGCCGGGTCGGCCGGCTGGGGCGCCCCGGCCACCCTCGGCCTGCTGGCCGGCGGGGTGGCCGCCGGGGCCGCCTTCTGGCTCGTCGAGCGCCGCGGCCGGCACCCCATGCTGCCGCCGTCCTTCCTGCGGCACCGGGTGCGGGCGGTGGCCGTCTTCAGCGCCGGGCTGATGGGCTTCGTGTTCTACGGCACGCTGCTGGTGATGTCGCTGTACTTCCAGGACGTCCGCGGCGACTCGCCGGGCGCGGCCGGCGCGGCGCTGCTGCCGCTGACGGTCGGCAGCATCGCGGCCCCGCTCGTGCTGTACCGGCCGCTGGCCCGCCGCTTCGGCCACCCCGCGATGCTGACCGCCGGCTTCACCTGCTGCGCGCTCGGCACGATCACGCTGGGCTGGGTCGGCCCGCAGACCTCCTACTGGCTGGCGCTGGCCGGCCTGCTGCTGACCGGCGTGGCCAGCACGGTCGCGTTCTCCGCCCTCACCTCGCTGCTGGTGGCCAGCGTCCCGGCCCGGCAGTCCGGGCTCGGCTCCGGCCTGCAGAACACCGCGCGGCAGGCGGGCGCGCTGTTCGCCGTGTCGCTGCTCGGCTCAGTCCTGAACACCGCGCTGATGGCCGGGCGGCTGCCCGTCACGTTCACGATCATCGGCGTGGCCACCGCCGCCGGCGTCGCCCTCGGCGTGCTCGCGGTGCGGGCCGACGCCGCCGGTGACCGCGCCTAGTCGCGGCCGGCGACCAGGAAGACCGGATGCCGGGGGGCCTCGGCGGCGAACGCGGCGTCCGGGCTGTCCGGGGTCACGTCGAAGTACGGCCCGACCACCCGCCGCAGCTGGCGCAGGTAGGCCCGCAGGACCGGGACGGCCTCATCGGCGGAGGCCTCCTGCGGCCGGATGTGCTCGGCCCGGCCGCCGCGCAGCAGGTCGGCCTGGCCGGCCGCGCGGACGTTGCGGACCCAGCTCACCTCGCCGTACGGGGCGACCAGCCAGCGGCGGCCGTCGTGCTCGAGCACGTTCACCGGCGTGGTCCGCGGCAGTCCCGTGGTGCGGCCCGGCACCCGCAGCAGCCGCAGCCCGGCCGGGCCGACGCCGAGCCGGATGAGGCCCGCCGCCATCGAGTTGCCGAATCGCGCGAACCCCCTCATCCGGTAGGTCCTGGCCATCTGGCCCTCCCTCGCCTCGCGATGCCGGCCGTCCGCACCAGGTTAGATAGTATGTAACTAGCATCCTATCTATTTCCGGGCCGCTCGTCATCCGGGTGTCGTCCCGGCCGGATCCGCGAGGGAGTTCGTGAGTTGACCACATCGGAGGCCCAGCCGCCGCCGGGGCCCGGCGGAGAGCCGCCGCGCACGGCCTGGGTCGCGGGCAGCGTCGGCCCCCGGCTCCGGCTGGCGGCCAAGTCCGCGCGCCTGCTGCTGGAGCGCCGCCTCAGCCAGGTCGGGGCGTCGTTCGGCAACTGGACCGTGCTGGCCACGCTGGACGGCCGCGGCCCGATGATCCAGCGGGACCTGGCCGCCGCGCTGGGCATCGAGGGTCCCACGCTGACCCGCCACCTGGACCGGCTCGAGGAACTCGGCCTGATCCAGCGGCGCCGCGACGGCGCCGACCGCCGCTACGCCCTGGTCGCGCTCACCCCGGCCGGCCAGGAACGCTGCCACGAGCTCGACGCCATCGCCCGCGACGCCAACCAGCAGCTGCTGGCCGGGTTCTCGGAGGAGGAGACGGCCCGGCTCAGCGACATGCTCCAGCGGCTGACGGCCAACAGCGCCGGGCTCGGCCGCGCCGGACACAGCAGTGCCGGACACAGCCGCGCCGGGCGCTGAGCCTCCTATCCATGGCCCGGAGCGCGGCGCCGGCCTAGCCTGACGTCATGAGCATCCTCCAGCGGGCCGCGTCGCTGGCCGCGGTCACCGCGCTGCCGGCCACGGCCGCGCTCCTCCCCGCGCCGGCGCCGGCCTTAGCCGGCACCGCGGCGGCGCCCCGTCACCCCACGGCCTACGTGGCCAACCGCGGCTCGCGCACCGTGTCGCCCATCTCCACCGCCACCAGCCGGTCCGGCGGGCTGATCCACGTCGGGCGCGGCCCGCAGACCATCGCCATCACCCCGGACTACGCCCGGGCCTACGTGGCCAATGACACCTCCGACACCGTGACCCCGATCGTCACCGCCACCGGCGCCCCGCTGAAGCCGATCACGGTCGGCCGGTTCCC
>JBOHCO010000185.1:0-7616 GCA_050698895.1 Streptosporangiaceae bacterium | reverse complement strand
GGAGGGGCTGGTCCGGGGGTCGGTGTCCACGGCCGACGAAGCCAACCGCCGGCTCCTGCCCCGGCTACGGGTGCTGGCCGGCCCGCCGGCGCCGGCGGTGGGGGCGGGACCGGCGGGAGTGGGCCTCGGGCGTGGGGGGAACCGGCCCGATTGGGCCGAGGGAGAGCTGGGAGTGGCAGCCCAGCTACTCTGGCCGGCCGGGGAGCCGTCGCCCCCCGCCGACCGCCTCGCCGCCGGCCTCGACCTCGACACGATCGAGGCGCTGGTCGACCTGGTCGAGGGGCGGCGCCGGTGACCCCCGAGGAGGTGGGGCCGCTGGCCGGGCGGGTGCTGGACGAGGTCGAGCGGGTGGTGGTCGGCAAGCGGGCCGCCCTGGAGTTGGTGCTGCTCGGCCTGCTGGCCCAGGGGCACGTCCTCATCGACGATTTCCCCGGGCTGGCCAAGACCCTGATCGCCCGCTCCCTGGCCCAGGTGCTCGGGCTGCGCTTCTCCCGCATCCAGTTCACCCCCGACCTGATGCCGGCCGACGTGACCGGCTCGGTCGTGTTCAACCAGAGGGACCGGGACTTCGAGCTGCGACCCGGCCCGGTGTTCACCGACCTCCTCCTCGGCGACGAGGTCAACCGGGCCCCGCCCAAGACCCAGGCCGCCCTGCTGGAGGCCATGGAGGAGCGGCAGGTGTCGGTGGAGGGCGAGCCCCGGCCGCTGCCCGTGCCGTTCCTGGTCGCCGCGACGCAGAACCCGGTGGAGTACGAGGGGACCTACCCGCTGCCCGAGGCGCAGCTGGACCGGTTCCTGCTCAAGCTCACCGTCGCCCTGCCCGAGCGGGCCGAGGAGGTCACCATCGTGACCCGGCACGCGACCGGCTTCGACCCGCGTGACCTCGGAGCGGCCGGGCTGCGCCAGGTGGCCAGCGCGGCCGACCTCGCCGTCGCCCGCCGGGCCGTGGCCGGGGTCCGCGTCTCGCCCGAGATCACCGGCTACATCGTCGACGTCTGCCGGGCCACCCGGCAGTCCGCCTCGCTGCGGCTGGGCGTGTCCCCGCGCGGCGCGACGGCCCTGCTGGGCACCAGCCGGGCCTGGGCCTGGCTGGCCGGCCGGGACTACGTGACGCCGGACGACGTCAAGACGCTGGCCCGGCCCACCTTCCGGCACCGGGTGCAGCTCCGGCCCGAGGCCGAGCTGGAAGGCGTCACGGCTGACGGCGTGCTGGAGGGCGTGCTCGCCTCCGTGCCGGTGCCGCGGTAGAGCCGATGGCAGTGACTAGATGGCACTGACGGGGCGGGCGGCGATCGCCGCGCTGATCGGCACGCTGATCACGCTGGCGTTCCGGGACATCCCGGCCCTCGTCATCGTGGACGCGCTGATCGCGGCGGCCATCATCGCGGACTGCGTGCTCGCGGCGGGCGTCCGGCAGCTCCAGGTCAGCCGGTCGGGCGACACCAGGATCCTGCTCGGCCAGACGGGCACGGTGACGCTGAGCATCGCTAACCCCGGCGGCCGGGTGCTGCGGGCCGTCGTGCGGGACGCCTGGCCGCCCAGCGCCGGCGCCCAGCCGGGCCGGGTGCGGCTGCTGATCCCGCCCGGCGGGCAGGTCAGCGCGACGACCACGCTGCGGCCCGAGCGCCGCGGAGACCGGCCCGCGGGCCTGGTCACGGTTCGCTCCTTCGGGCCGCTGGGGCTGGCCGCGCGGCAGGCCAGCCAACCCGCCCCGTGGTCGGTCCGGGTGCTCCCGCCGTTCCTGAGCCGGCGGCACCTGCCGGAGAAGCTGGCCCAGCTTCGCCAGCTCGACGGCCAGCATCGCAGCATGATCCGCGGCCAGGGCACCGAGTTCGACTCCCTGCGCGAGTACGTGCTCGGCGACGACGTGCGGTCCATCGACTGGCGCTCCACGGCCCGGCTGACCGACGTGATGGTGCGGACCTGGCGGCCGGAGCGGGACCGGCGGATCATCGTAGTGCTGGACACCGGGCGGACGTCGGCCGGGCGGGTGGCCGGCGTCCCGCGGCTGGACGCCTCCATGGACGCCGCGCTGCTGCTGGCCGCGCTGGCCAGCCGGGCCGGCGACCGGGTCGACCTGCTGGCCGTGGACCGGCAGGTCCGGGCCCGGGTCATCGGCGCCGGGCGCGGCGAGCTGCTGGCCGCGCTGACCAACGCGATGGCGGTGCTGGACGCCGAGCTCACCGAGCCGGACTACGGCGTGATGGCCGGCGCGGTGCTGGGCGTGGCCCGGCAGCGCTGTCTGGTGGTACTGCTGACCGACCTGAACCCGGCCGCGGTGGCGGAGGGGCTGCTGCCCAGGATCGCGCTGCTCACCTCGCGGTACCGGGTGCTGATCGGCGCGGTCTCCGACCCGCGGGTGAGCGAGATGGCTGCGGCGCGCGGCGACGCCGAGGCGGTGTACGAGGCGGGGGCCGCCGAGCGGGCCCTGGCCGAGCGGACCCGTGTCTCCGCTGAACTCCGGCGCCGCGGCGTGGACATCGTGGATGCCCCGCCGGACCGGCTGCCGCCCGCGCTGGCCGACGCCTACCTCCGGCTGAAGGCGGCCGGGCAGCTCTGACCCGGCCCCGGCCAGCCCGCCGGCCGCCCGGCCGGACCCGCTAGCTCCGGCAGGCCGTGGGCGAAGGCGTCTTCGGGGTGTTCCACGGCCAGCCCTCGTTGCACCAGTTCTCGGTGCGCAGCCGGGCCAGCAGGTTCTTGTTGTAGACCAGGATGCGCCAGTCCCGGAAGGAGTAGGTGACGGCCGGCGGGCCGAAGCTCTGCCGGGCCGAGTGCAGGCCCACGCACACGCCCTTGCACGTCCACCACCGGGACGAGACGATGAAGTTCGCGTAGTGGTGGTGCGCGTCGTACCACTCGCCGGACGACTCCGACAGCGTGGTCACGATCCGGTCCTCGAAGGTGCGCACCGGCCGGACCCGGACCTGGCCGCCGGAGCTTACCGTGGTGTTGGTCGAGTTCCAGAAGTTGCCCAGGCCGTAGACCAGGTGGTGGGCGTTCAGCCAGGCCCCGAACTCAGCGGCCCGGCCCTGGTGGGCCGGCCGCAGGGCGTTGCTGCCCAGCATCCCGGCGTAGATCACCAGCACGATGGCCAGCGCCGGCACCAGTTTGTTACGGATAATCGGCGCGGTGAGGACCCGGCCCGCGAGCACCGCGCCCAGCGGCAGCAGGCCGACGATCTCGTTCTCGTCATTCTTGGTGCCCAGTACGTAGGCGGCCAGCAGGATGACGAATCCGATGCTCAGCACCTGCACGATCAGGTCGGCGTCGGCGCGGTAGAGCCGCCGCAGGGCCGCCGCCACGGCCCAGATCACCAGGGCCACGCCGATGAGCTTGAGCAGCGTGTCGGTGGCGTCGCTGCCCACCTTCATGCCGAAGAACTTGGCCCCGAACACGTCGAGCATGCGCGCGAAGTCGGTGAAGATGCCCTGGGGCAGCGCCTTGACCGTGGTGAACCGGACATTCGGGTTCTTGACGATGAACCCGCCGGAATCCTTGATCAGCGTCAGGATGTGCTTGGCCGCGACCGCGGAGATCGCCGCGCCGGCGGTCAGCGACAGGTCAAACCAGTTCCTGGCCAGCGGCCCGCGGCGCCGGTTGGCGCGCAGCAGCCCGGCGAGCGCGATCGGGATCGCGGCCTCGTACAGCACGAGCGTGTCCGCCATCTGGGCCCAGGTCAGCATGATCGTGATCAGGACCGGCGTCCACCACTTGCGGGGCGCGCGGTCCAGGACCAGGAAGATGAGCAGCAGCGGGGCATGGGTCCCGGTGTGATCCGGGTTGCCCAGCAGCAGCGAGGTGTTGGTGAGCGGCGGGGCCAGCATGATGCCGGCGGCGATGAAGAAGCGGATCAGGCCCTCGCGGCCGGTCGCCCGGCCCTTCGGCCCTCCCCTGGCTAGCAGCCCGCCCAGCAGGACGATCAGCGTGTAGGACAGCGCGGCGGCCACGTGCACGGTGTCGCTGTTCAGCCCGTGGATCCACTCCACGAGCATGTACTCGGGCAGCTCGGTCGTGTAGAACGACACGTCCGACATGGTCCAGCCGCTGAGCAGGAAGTTGCCGTGCAGCATGTTCCAGGCCTGCAGGGCCTGGCCGCCGCTCTCCGAGGTCGCCGGGATGGTCCGGGACTGGGCCAGGTAGGCGGTGTACAGCAGGATGCCCAGCACCACGAAGGCGACCGGGCCGATGGACCGGCGGCCATAGCGCAGCAGCCGGGCGCCGCGGCCCTGGGGGCGGTCCGGATCCCGCGGCTGGCGCAGCCGGTCGAGCGGGGCCCGCAGCCGGGTGAGCTGGCCGCTCAGGCCCGGCTTGGCCGGGCTGGGCGGTGCTTCCGTCGCGGGCGCCTCCGTAGCGGGCGCCTCAGTCGGCGGGGCCTGCGTCGCGGTTGCGTCCGTAGCCGATGCCTCCGTGGTGAGTGGTTCCCTGGCCGGCGGCTCGACGGCGGGCGGCTCAGCGGTCCGGTGCTCAGCGGTCCGAGCCTCGCCGAGGGTCATCCCGGCCTCCGCAGGCGGGGGCTCGGCCGGCGAGGCCTCCGCGGGCGGGGGCTCGGCCGGCGCCGGGTCGGCGAGCTGGGGCTCGGCGGCCAGAAAGCCGGCGTCGGAATAGTCAGCCGCAGCGGTGAACCCGGCGTCGGCGTAGTCGGCGTCGGGAACGAACCCGTCGTCGGGGTAGCCGGCCGAAGCCCGGTAATCGGCCGCAGGCGGCCACTCGGCCGCCTCGGGCTCGGCCGCCTCGGGCTCGGCCGCCGCCTCGTCCTCCGGATCGCATGGCTCGCCGGGCATGGCCCTGACACCTGGCCGGTCCGAATCAGATCTGGTCACCACACCACGCGCGCTGACGACCGGGTCACAGCTAGCCTCCTCCCCGGCGACCGCCGCGACCATGCGAGCGGCCGGTGTAAAGGTTTGGACGCCGCGGCCGGCCCGGTCCTGGTCGCGGCGGCGTCGGATGGTCAGATCGTTCCGGCCTCGATGGCGCTGCGGATCCAGGGGATGACCTCGGCGAGCATCTGGTCCAGCGTCGTGGTCGCCTCGAAGCCGAGGACCCGCTTGGACTTCTCCGTCGCTGGCACGCGGCGCTGCACGTCGAACTCGAACGGCTCGTCGCTGATGACCCGGAGTGGCACCTCGGGGCCCTTGATCTTCCGCCAGATGAGCTCGGCGAGCTCGAGCACGGTCGTGCTCTGGTCCGTGGACAGGTTGAAGTCGTCGTTGAGCGTGTCCGCGTGCTCCATCGAGGCCACGATGCCCTCGGCCAGGTCCCCGCCGTAGGTGTAGTGCCGGACCTGCTCCCCCGACCCGAGGATGTGCAGCGGGTCCTGGCCCTTGAGCACCTTCTGGACCAGGTCCGGGACGACGTGGCTCATGGCCAGCCGGACGTTACCGGACAGGATCTCCTCGTCTCCCAGGGCCCGGCCCTCGCCGATGCCCACGCAGTTGAACGGCCGGATGATCGTGTAGGGCAGCCGGTGCTGGTCCCACGCGGCCCTGGCGAAGTACTCCACGGCGAGCTTCTGGAAGCCGTAGGACGACAGGGGGGGCGGGATCTCGCGCTGCTGGCCCTCGTGGGACGGCCACTCGGTGGCGCTCTCGAAGACCATCGAGGACGACAGGTAGGTGACCTTCTTCAGCCGTCCCCGCTGATGGGCCGCGATGGCCGCGTCGCAGGACGACGCGATGATCCGCTCATTGGTGGCCAGCAGGTCATAGGCATAGGTGTGAAAGTAGGAGATACCGCCGATCATGGCGGCGCCCGCCACGAACTGGTCGCAGTCGGACAGCAGCCGGGTCATCAGGCCGACGTCCCGCGCGTCGCCCTCCACCAGCTCATACCGCGGATGGTCGTCGTAGGACTTCCTGACTTTCCCGTATTTGGAAAAGTTGTCCACTCCAACGACGGTGTACCCGCGCTGGAGCAGCTCCTCGACCAGGTAACCGCCGATAAATCCGGCAGATCCACTGACCACGACCTTTTCCATCTACTTCAATCTCCTTGACGTTTTGCGGGCGGCACGATCGCGGATCTGGCTCGCGGACAGCGGACGGCCGAACGCGAACCTATACCAGCGAAGGTAACTAGGGATCCAGCGGGCAACCTTGAAATTGGAGATGCCCGCCTGCCGGTCCAGCCAGATGGTCGGGATCTCGGCCACCGGCCTGCGCATGCGCCTGGCCTTGGCGGTCAGCTCGATCCCGATCTCGAAGCCGTCTCGCGAGTCGACCCCGACCTCACGGACGAAATCTCGCGAGTACGCCTTAAACGAGTTAGTCGCATCCCTGGTTCCGACATGCGCCAGCAGCCGCAGCGAGCGGCCGGCCAGCGCTGACAGCGTGCCCTTGATCGCGGGACCGCCGACCTGCTGGCCGCCGGCCATGTACCGCGACGCGGCGGCCACTGCCACCCCCCGCTCCACGAGGCGCACGAGCTCGTCGACCTGAGTCGGGTCGTCGCATCCGTCCGCCATCGTCACCACGGTCACCGGCGCGGCCGCGGCCTCGATCCCGAACCGGATCGCGTTGGCCGGGCCGGGACCGTAGGTGTTGACCAGGCACCGGAGCCGAGGTTCCTTGAGCGCGTACTCCTCAGCCACCGGAATAGTGCTGTCCTGCTCAGTGTCCACGACCACCAGCACCTCGCAGGACAGGTGCACCGCCTCGAACAACCGGTCTAGCACAGGGACGATGTCCTCATCCTCGTTGTAGGCCGGGACCACGATAGAGACGCGTGGATCGCTCAGCGTCATGTACGTACGCCAGCTCCGAGGATGTTCCAGATGTCGGCCACGGGCTTGTCGGTCACCAGGCCCCGATACTCGGGGTGCGGCGCCGCGATGACGAGCATGTCGGCGGACTCCAGGACCTCATCCAGCGGATGCAGGTCCGGATCCGTGGTGACGTACGGGTCGGTGCACAGCACGGTGCCGGCCTTGAACGCGAGGATTCGCTTGAGCTTGTAGGACAGGCTGGACCGGGTGTCGTCCGAGCCGCCCTTGAAGGCCATGCCCAGAACGCCGACGGTCATGGCCGACAGGTCGTGCCGCTGCTCGATGCGGTGCACCAGGTACAGGGGCATCCCCTCATTCACCGCCATCGCGGCGTGGCCGAGCGGGAAGTTGTTCTGGTTATAGGCGGCGAGCTGCATAGTGTCCTTGAACAGGCACGGGCCGGCCGCGAAGCCGGCCGCGGGCATGTCGGCCGCCCGCGGATAGTCCTCGGCCAGTCCCTGCCGAATCCGCTCAAAGTCCAGGCCCTGGTCATTGGCCATCATGTAAAGCTGGTTCGCGGTGGCGAACTTGATGTAACGCCAGACATTGGTGTAAAGCTTCGCGAGCTCGGCCTCCTCCGGAGACATCGCCACGAGCTTGCTGGTCAGCAATCCGAATAGCTTGCTGGCCCGTTCCGTGCCGCGCGGGGTGCGGGATGAGACTATCTGCGGGAGCGTGAATAGCTCGGTCATCGCCTTTCCCTCGGCGATTCGCTCCGGGCAGAACGCGACGTCGATGTCCATGCCGAGGCCCGCGATCATCTTCTCGACCTTCGCGGTCACTCCGGGGTAAACGGTGCTGCGCAATATCAGAATCTGCCCGGCGCGCAGATAATCCGTGCAGCCGCCCAGGG
>JBOHCO010000184.1:0-3977 GCA_050698895.1 Streptosporangiaceae bacterium | reverse complement strand
ACGGCGGCTACGGCGGCTACGGCGTGCCCGGCCAGCCGGGCGGGCCCGGTTATGCCGGCCCCGGCTACGGCACGCCGGGCGGCCCGCCCCCGAAGCGCAGGTCGCGGCGGCTGGTGGCCGGGATCATGGCGGCCGGGATCGCGTTCGCCGGCGGCGCCGGCGCGGCGGTCTGGGCGGTCGGCGTGCCGGGCACCTCGGTGGGCGGGGCCCTGGACCACAAGGTGCTGAGCACCTCCTCAATCGTGCAGATGACCGACCCGGCCGTGGTCGACGTGGTGTCCACGCTGGGCGGCCAGGGCGCCGAGTCCGCGGGCACCGGGATCGTGCTCACCTCCAACGGCGAGGTGCTGACCAACAACCACGTCATCGACGGGGCCACCGCCATCCGGGTCACCGACGTGGGCAACGGCGAGACCTACCCGGCCAAGGTGGTCGGCTACGACCCCACCCATGACATCGCGGTGCTCAAGCTGACCGGCGCCTCGGGGCTGAAGACCGCCACCATCGGCGACTCCTCCAGCGTCGGCGTGGGCCAGAAGGTCGTCGCGGTCGGCAACGCCGGCGGCAAGGGCGGCCTGCCGTCGGTGGCGACCGGGTCGGTCACCGGGCTCGGCGCCTCGATCACCGCGGTGGACGGGGGCTCGGGCAGCTCGGAGCGGCTGACCGGGATGATCAAGACCAACGCGGGCATTCAGGCCGGCGACTCGGGCGGCCCGCTGCTCAACACCTCGGGCCAGGTCATCGGGATGAACACGGCGGCCTCCACGGGCATGACCGAGGCCTCGACCGGCACGGCGCAGGCCGAGCAGGCGTTCTCGATCCCGATCAGCCGGGCCATCGCCACGGCGGCGAAGATCCAGGCGGGCCAGGGCTCGTCGACCATCCACATCGGCAGCACGGCGTTCGTCGGCGTCCAGATCGCGGGCAACACCGGCCAGGGCGCGTCGGGCGGCTCCGCGACCAGCGGCGCGGCGGTGGCCGGCGTGGTCCAGGGCGGGCCGGCCGCGGCCGCCGGGCTCCAGGCCGGGGACACCATCGTCTCGGTCAACGGCAAGGCGGTCACCTCGCCCAGCAGCCTGCGCAACAACCTGGTCATCTACCACCCCGGAGACCACGTGACGGTGAAGTGGGTGAGCCAGGACGGCCAGACCCACTCCGCCCAGCTCACGCTGGCCAGCGGGCCCGCCGCCTAGTCCCCCGCGCCGCTCTCGTGCCCCCCGGGCGGGAACGGCGTCAACCGAGATCATGATCCCGCAGAGGTTCCGGCCGCAAGGCCCCCGGAGCCCTGCGGGATCATGGTTTCCATGGCACTCACGGTGATCGCTCCCGCCTACGGCGGGCCCGAGGTCCTGGCCCTGGCTGATGAGCCCGTCGCGGAGCCCGGCCCCGGCCAGGCCCGGATCGAGGTCCGGGCGGCCGGCGTCAACCCCGTCGACTACAAGTCCTACAGCGGCCGGATGGGCGCCGACCCGGCGCGGCTGCCCCTGCACCTGGGCTCCGAGGCGGCCGGGGTGATCACGGCCGTCGGCGCGGGCGCCGCCGGGCCGGCCGGGCCGCTCGCGGCGGGCGATGAGGTCATCGCCTTCCGGGCCCCCGGCGCCTACGCGGCCGAGCTGCTGGCCCCGGCCGGCGCGCTGGTTCCCAAGCCGCCCGAGCTGGACTGGGCCCAGGCCAGCGGGCTGATGCTGACCGGCGTCACGGCCTGGCACGCGCTGGCCGCCACCAGCGTGCACGAGGGCGACACCGTGCTGATCCACGGCGCGTCGGGCGGCGTGGGCACCATGGCGGTCCAGCTGGCCGCCGGGCGGGGCGCCCTGGTCATCGCCACCTCCTCCCCGGCCCGGCACGAGTTCCTGCGCGAGCTGGGCGCCACGCCGGTGGCTTATGGCGACGGGCTGGCCGACCGGGTCCGGGTGGCGGCGCGCGAGGGCGTCGACGCGGCCCTGGACCTGGTCGGCACCGACGAGGCCACCGACGTCTCGCTGGAACTGGTCGCCGACCGGGGCCGCATCGCCACCATCGTGGCCTCCCGGCGCGCGTTCGACCTGGGCCTCAAGGTGCTGGGCGGCGCGCCGGGCGCCGATCCGGGCACCGAGATCCGCAGCGCGGCCCGGCTGGACCTGGCGCGGCTGGCCGGGGAGGGCCGGCTGCGGGTGTTCGTGAGCCGCACCTTCCCGCTCGCCGACGCGGCCGACGCCCACCGGCTGATCATGGGCGGGCACGTGAGCGGCAAGATCGCGCTGGTCGTGCAGGCCCGCCCGTGACCGACATCCCCGAGCCGCCCGAGGACTACCGCCTCTACCAGGACCTGGCCGAGTGGTGGCCGCTCATCTCGCCCCCGGCCGAGTACGCGGCGGAGGCCGCCTACCTGGCCGCCGTGCTGGAATCCGCCCCCCGGCCAGCGCGCGAGGTGCTCGACCTGGGCAGCGGCGGCGGGAACGTCGCCGTGCACCTCAAGCGGCATGCCCGGCTGACCCTGGTCGACATCTCCGAGTCCATGCTGGCGGTGTCCCGGCGGCTCAACCCGGAGTGCGAGCACCGCCAGGGCGACATGCGCACGGTCCGGCTCGGCGTCAGCTTCGACGCCGTGCTGGTCCATGACGCCGTGGACTACATGACCAGCGAGGACGACCTCCGCCAGGTCATCGAGACCGCGTTCGCGCACTGCCGGCCGGGCGGCCTGGGGCTGTTCGTGCCCGACCACACCGCCGAGTCATTCAGCGCGGCCAGCGGCAGCGGGGGCGGCAGCGACCCGTCCGGCCGCCAGGCCAGCTTCCAGGAATGGACCTGGGACCCGGACCCGGGCGATAGCTGGGTGCAAGCTGAGTATGAGTTCAGCCTTCGCTCCGGGGACGGAACGGTACAGACGGTGCATGAGACCCACCGGCTGGCCGCGTTCGCGCGCGCCGACTGGACGCGGCTGCTGACGGCGGCGGGCTTCGTGCCCGACCCCGGGCTGGCCGACGCGCGCGCCGGGCGCCGGCCGGAGAACGTGTTCATCGCCCGCCGGCCGGGCTGACCGGCGGGGCCTCGGTGAGCTGGTCGCCGGCCGGGGTGCGGTAGTACAGCACCGACCGGCCGGACCGGCGGCGCCGGACCAGGCCGGCGTCGAGCAGGACCCGCAGGTGGCCGCCGACCGAGCCGAGCGTGTAACCGGTCACCGCGACCAGCTGGGTGGTGCTGGCCGGGGCGGCCAGCAGGACCAGGATCCGGGCCCGCGCGGGGCCGATCAGCGCGGCCAGGGCATCGGGCGGGGCCGCCGCGCGGGTGTCGGCCAGCAGGCCCCGGCTGGGATAGACGATGGCGTAGTGATCGGGCTGGTCCCAGTCCGCCCGGCCGCCGCTGGAGGTGGTGGGCACGAACGACAGCTGGGCGTCGCGCAGGTCGCGCGGCGGGTTGTCGTAGGCGTTGATGCGCAGCTGCCCGTCGCCCAGCCAGCGCATCCCCGGCTGCATCCCGGCCAGCGCGGCCGCCCAGCCGCCGGAGCTGAGCCGCTGGGTCCGGGCCACGATGTCGGCCTCGAGCAGCGCCCGGCGCCGCGGCCAGTCCGGGCGGACGGCATGGGTCCAGACCCACTCCAGCAGGTCGGCGGCGTGCTGGGCCAGGTCGGGCCCGATCAGCACCGGCGGCAGCGGCCGGCCCAGGCAGAATCGCAGGTCGGCCGCGGCCACCGGCACCGGGGTCTCGCGGACCCGGCGCAGCTCGTCGTGGATGGTGCGGTCACCGGGACGGGGCGGGGTGGTGATGAAGTCCGCGACGTAGGTGGCCGGGAACGCGGCCTGCACGAGCGCGGCGGCGACCGGGTCGGCAGCGACCCGCCGCCGGTAGGCGTCCCGCCGCGGCCGGGCCCGGGCCTGCTGGACGAGGCCGTCGTCCAGGCCGGCCAGGGCCAGCAGGGCGCTCACCGTCTCGGCCAGCGGCGAGATCGCGAACCTGCTCCGGGCCAGCACGTCGGCGCCGATGATCCAGTTTCCCAT
>JBOHCO010000183.1:0-1955 GCA_050698895.1 Streptosporangiaceae bacterium | reverse complement strand
TCGACGACGCGGTGCTCGCCGACGGCGCCGCCCTGTACGCGGAGCTCGCGCTCCGCCGCCTGGCCGCCGCCGCCCGCTGAGGCCCCGGTACGCCGGGCCCGGGCGCTCAGCGCCCCCGCATGAACCTTCTGCGGCAGCCGAAGCTGACCCCGCCGGCCACGATGGCCGCTCCGCCCGCGATGAGCAGCATCGAGTCGTGGAACCCGGCCGTGCCGCCGCCGCCGGTTTCCGGCGCGGCCGTGGGCGGGGAGTGGTGGTGGTGACCGCCGCCCTGCCCCGGCCTGGCCGACCGCGAATGAGACACTGCCGGGCTCGGACTGGAGCTCTTCGGCGTCCTGCTCGGCTTGGGGGTGGTGCTGGAGGACCCGCTGGACGAGGCACTCCCGCTGGACGAGGCACTCCCGCTGGACGAGCCGCTCCTGCTGCCCGAGCTGCTGGGGCCGGGCGAGAAGGTCGGCGTCGACGGCGCGGACCCGGAGCAGCCCGCGAGGGAGGCCGAGCCGATGACGGCCAGGGTCGCGAAGCCGGCCGCGGCCATCCTTATGCTAATGCCGCGGGCGGCCCGCGTCGCGACCCAGTCGGGCAATGGCCTATTCATCATTAAGACATTAGGCTACGCGAGTAGATCACCTTCCGGAAGACGAAGGGAACGGCGGCATTGCACAACGCGGAGTGGCGCCGGATAGCCGGGCTCCGCGTGGTTGTCTCGTGGCCGCAGGGGGTACCCGGTCCCCCGCCGGGCGTGCTCGTCCGCCCGCGGGCCCGCGTCGCCGGCGTGCTCGGCGTCGTGCTGATCCTGAGCGGCATGCTGGCGGTGGGCGTCGCGCTGCTGTCCCAGGTGCACGCCCCGCAGCCGTCCGCGTCCGCCGCGGGCACCACCGGCTCCCTCGCGCGCGGGCCGCGGCTGCGCCGCTCGCCGCCGGTGTCCGTCCAGATCCCGGCCATCGGCGTGGACTCGGGCCTGCTGCACCTGGGCGTCACCGCCAGCGGCGTCATGCGGGTGCCGTCGCTCAGCACCGCGCCGGGTCGGGCGGCCTGGTACAGGTACTCGCCCACGCCGGGCCAGATCGGGGTATCGGTCATCGAGGGGCACGTCGACAGCTACCAGGGGCCGGCCGTGTTCTTCCGGCTCGGGGCGCTGCGCCCCGGCGACCGGGTCAACGTGCGGCTGGCCGACGGAGTCACCGCCATTTTCCGGGTTACCGGCGTGCGGGAGTACCTCAAATCGCATTACCCGGCTCGGGCTATTTACGGCACGACGCACCGGGCCGCGTTGCGCTTGATAACGTGCGGCGGCTCATTCGACTTTGCCACCCGCCATTACCTCAGCTCGACGGTGGTATTCGCGTCGCTGGCCTCTTCCCGCCGCCCCGGCCGGGCCGCGGCCGAGCGCTGATCTCCGCCGCCTCACCAGCAACGATCTTGGTCAGGGGCTGCGGTCGCACCGGGATCGCACCGCAAAAAGGCATAGGCGACAGAGAGTATCTCAGCGCTCACTACCGGAGGTATCGTCTTTGGGTAGACCACGGGGAGAAAGGTGACCTGCTTGCGCCTCGTGCCGAAGGCGGACAGGAGAACAGCCCCTTGCTGCTAAGCGCCTTCCGAGCCCCTCGCGGTCGCGTTCGCGGCTCGGCGCTGGCCCCGCGCAACTGGCGGGTGGCCAGCCGCCTCATCCTCCTGGCCGCCATTCCGGCCATCCTCGGCCTGACCCTCGCGGGGCTGCGCATGAGCAGCGCGATGAGCAGCGCGCGGGCGTACGCCAAGGTCACCCAGAACGCGGCGCTCGGCCAGCAGGTCGCCGGCTTAGCTCACGCGCTGGAGAGCGAGCGCGCCGGCGCGGCCGTGTTCGTCGCCGACGGTCGTCCCGCCTCGGGCCTGGCCGCCCTCGACCGCCAGTACGCCAGCACGGACGCCCGTGCGGCCGGCGTGCGCCGGCTGGTGGCCCGGCTTGACCG
>JBOHCO010000182.1:0-1387 GCA_050698895.1 Streptosporangiaceae bacterium | reverse complement strand
CTGCAGCCGCGCCCCGGACGGCGAGGTGTGCGGTCCGGTTAGCGCGAGCGTGACGTGGTGGCCGGCCACCGCGGTGAACTTATAGGTAACGCCGGCCGGGCCGGTCACCGAGCCGTGCACCGGCTTCTCGTTGGTGAGCGTCGTCGCGGCGGTGCTCGGGCTGGCTGTGCTCGGGCTGGCTGTGCTCTCGCCCGCCGTGGCTGCGTTGGCCTGGGCCAGTGGCGCCAGGCAGAAGCCGGCCGTCGCCAGCATCGCGGCGAGTACCAGCTTCCGGGCATGTGACAGCATGAATTCACCCTTCATTAACATTGGCTGATGCCGGAAAGCCGCGCCGCCCGTTGCGGTGGTCATCAAGGACGCATGCGCCATTCCCCCCGGCGACGGAGAACAGTCAGTCATTCACTGCCTTACACGCGGCCGATGCGCGGGCCAGAGTGCTACAGAAACAGCCCGTTATCCGAGATCAGGTATCCGAGATTATCCGAGATCATGTATCCGAGATCAGGCCGGCATGTACTTCTCGAACCAGGTCACCAGCCGGGTCAGGTAATCGGTAATGGCCGGGAAGCGGCTGACGCCGTGTCCTTCGCCGGGGTAGATCACCAGCTCCGAGTCGACGCCATGGCCAGTCAGTGCCTGGTAGAACTCCCTGGCCTGGCCGGCCGGCGTGCACCGGTCCTTCGCGCCCGCCGTGAGCAGGGTCGGCGTCCTGGCCCGGCTGGCGTGCATGACCGGGCTGCGCTCGTGCACCTGATTGCCGGCTTCCTCGGGATCGGCGCCGCCCAGGAACCACAGTCCCCAGCGGGGGATGTTGGTCGTGAACGTGAAGCTGTACCACTCAGTCACCGGCGAGCCGGCCACGGCGGCCTTGAAACTCTGGTCCTGGGTCACCACCCACGCGGACATGAACCCGCCGTAGCTGACGCCCATCGTGCCGATTCGCGCGGGGTCGGCGATGCCGCGCTCGACCATCGCGTCGATTCCGGACAGGTAGTCGCCGGTGTCCGCGCCGCCCATGTCGCCGACGACCGCGGCGGCGAACTCCTGACCCCGCCCCGAACTGCCGCGCGGGTTCGGGTGCAGCACGGCGTAGCCGCGCGAGACCAGCAGCGGCACGGCGGGATCACGCATCGACCAGCTCCGCTGGTACGCCCCGATCGGCCCGCCGTGGACGTGCAGGATCAGCGGGAACGGCCCCGTTCCCGCCGGCGTGCACAGGATCCCTTCGATCAGCGTTCCGTCGGGCGCGCTCCAGCTGACGTTGGCGGCCGAGCCGGCGACCGACCGGATGTAGTCGGTGCCGGCATGGGCCAGCGAGGCCAGCACCTGATCGGCGCCGGGACCGACGATCGCGATCTCCTGCGGCAGGTCGTAGTCGTTCCTGATC
>JBOHCO010000181.1:0-3720 GCA_050698895.1 Streptosporangiaceae bacterium | reverse complement strand
GCCGATCCGAGCGGCATTACCGACTTCTTCGAGAACCTGGTCAAGGATAAGGCCAAGAGCTTCATCATGGACCAGCCAGGAGTATCAGGCCCTGGCCGCGTGGATGACGTGCGAATGGGCGATCGCCTCTAGCAGGTCCACGGTGCTCGACAGCCAGATCGCTGCTTTCGCCACCGACATCACGCAGCAGCGCGACCCGCTCGTCAAGGGCGGACTGCCTCCGGCAATACCCGCGGGAGTAGTGCTCGATCGCGGGCCGTACGACGGGAAGACCATCACGTCTACGGACAAGACGATGCTCACCTATTCCCGGACCTACGACGCGTTCTGGCAGCTGAGTGGCTCGCCCAGCCCGTATTCGGTGCCTAACGTCGTCGCGGCGGCGAACCGGAGCCGGCCCGGTGGGTTCAGCGACTGGGGCGTGCCAACGCTGGGGCAGCTCAACTCGCTGCTGGCCGACCGCGGGAGCGCATCGGTGCGCAGCCACCTCAACTCCGTGTTCGCGCCGCTGACGGTATCGACGGTGACGGACTTCGCCTGGACGTCCAGCACTGTCACCAAACAGGTGCCGCTGACCTATGGCCTGGGGCCGGATGTGAGCTACCCGGTCCATCTGGGAGTCTCGCTGTCCAATGCCGGCTCGGCCGAGTACCCGTACCCGCTGAACCAGACCGGCCCGTACACCTGGCCGAGCGAGATCGACTTCACCGTGCGCCAGCCGCTCGGTCAGGTCATCCTCGCCCGGTCCAGCGGCAGCACCAGGTACTTCTAGCCGGCCGGGAGGCTTCTCGGCACCGATTTCCGCGGCGGAGCGGCCGGTTTCGGCCAGCCGCTCCACCGCTCCGGTGCTCCGGTGCGCCACAATGCTGAAAGGCTGATAACAGCAAGAAGCGCGATCTCGCCCATCCCGGTCGCGTCAGCTGGCCAGTATCGTCGTCTATGTCGGCTCCGCAGGAAAGCGGCACGCACATGGGCATCGAGATCAACCTGGTCGACCCCGACATCTACCAGCGGGACGGCGTCCCGCACGAGGCGCTGCGCTCGCTGCGCGCGCACGCGCCGGTGTACTGGCACGCGGACGGCGGCGAGCCGGGCTGGCCGGGCTTCTGGGCGGTGACCCGGCGGGCGGACATCGAGGAAGTGTCGAAGAACCCGGCGCTGTTCTCGGCCCGGCGGCCGCTGGCCACGTTCGCGGAAAGCTCGCCGCAGGCCATCGAGATCCAGCGGCTGATCATGCTGAACATGGACCCGCCGCAGCACACCCGGCAGCGCGCCTTCGTGAACCGGGGATTCACGCCGCGCATGATCGGCCGCCTGGAGAAGCACGTCAGGGAAATCTGTGACGGGCTGATCGACGAGGTGGCCGCGCGGGGCACGGCGGACTTCGTCCGCGACATCGCGGCGCCGCTGCCGATGTACGTGATCTGCGAGCTGATGGGCGCGCGGCTGGCGGACCGGGTGCGGCTGTTCGAGCTGTCGAACCGGCTGGCCGGGTTCGACGACCCGGAGTTCCGGACGGTGCCGGGGGAGCAGGCGATGTCGGCGGGCATGGAGATGGTCGGGTACGCCCGGGCGCTGGCCGAGCGGCGGCGCCAGGAGCCGCGCGACGACATCGTGACCCGGCTGCTCCAGCCTGACGACAACGGTGAGCTGCTGTCGGCGGGGGAGTTCGAGATGTTCTTCATGCTGCTGGTGGTGGCCGGGAACGAGACGACGCGGAATGCGGCGTCCGGGGGCATGCTGGCGTTTTTCGAGAATCCGGAGCAATGGCAGCGGCTGCTGGCCGACCGCGCGCTCATTCCGACGGCGGCGGAGGAGATCGTCCGGTGGGTCAGCCCGGCGAATATGCTCCGCCGGACGGCAGTCCAGGACACGGTGCTGCACGGCCGGCGTATTGCCGAGGGGGACAAGGTCGTCCTTTTCTACAGCTCGGCCAACCGGGACGAGGATGTCTTCGCCGACCCGTTCACGTTTGACATCGGCCGGGACCCGAATCCGCATCTGGGCTTCGGCGGCGGCGGGCCGCATTACTGCCTGGGCCGGCACCTGGCGGCGCTGGAACTGCGGGTGCTGATCGAGACGATCGCGGAGCGCATGCCGGGGATCGCGCTGGACGGCGAGGTGCGCAGGCTGCGCTCGAACATCATCAACGGCATCAAGGAGATGCCGGTCCGATTCGACCCCATGCCACCGCGGCGCTAATACCTAGCGGTCGCGCGGCGGGGCCGCATGCAAGTGCAGCAGGGCAGCCGCGGTGCTGGATGCGCGGACCTGCCCGGCGGCGATCAGGGCAGGTACCTCGCGCAACGGTATCCAGTCCAGGCGGCCGGGGATCCAGCGGCTCCCAGCCGGCCTCGCCATCACCGCGCCGCCACGCTACAGCCAGTGACGGCCGACTCAGGACACCAGCGGCTTTACTGGCTGACGGTGCTGAGCGTGAAGTCGCGGATGGCCTGCGCCAGGCGGGCGGGCTGGTCCAGGGGGATGAGCGTGTAGCTGTCGTCCACCTGGACCAGGTCGCTGCCGGGCAGCAGCCCGGCGAGGCGGCGGCCGTGCTCGGGCGGCATCACGCGGTCCTGGCTGGCCCAGACGATCAGGGCCGGGTGCCGGAAGTCGGTCAGTGAGGCGGCCGCCCTGGTCAGCAGGCCGGGGTCGCCGGCCGCGGCGCGGAGGACCTTGACGGTGTCGCGGCGGATCTCGGGCTGGGTCAGGACCGGGCCCAGCCAGCGGGCGGTGGCGACGTCGCCGCGCTTGGTCAGCCAGCCGAACGCGACCGGCAGCCGCCGGACCGGCCGCAGCCGCATCTGCTGCATGAACAGGCCGAACAGCGCGGGCGGGAGGCGGCCGGCCAGGAACAGGGCCTTCCCGGTCAGTCCGGGCGGGAAGTTGTCGAAGGCGTCACACGAGGCGAGCACGACGCGGCTGACCCGGGGCGCTTGGCCGGCCATGAGGAGCTGGACGAGCGCGCCGCCGGTGTCGTTGCCGATGAGCGTGACGTCGTGCAGGTCCAGGCGGTCGAGGAACTCGGCGACCAGGCGCGCGATGGCGGGCAGCGAGAGGTCAGCGCCCGGGCGCATGGGGATGCGGTGCGCGCCGAGCGGCAGCGTGGGGGCGAGGCACCGGAAGGCGGGGGACAGGCTGGTGCTGACGTCGTCCCACAGCGAGGCGTCCATCATCAGGCCGTGCAGGAAGACCAGGGGCGGACCGGCGCCGGCGTCCTGGTACTCGATGGTGCCGGCGGACAGCTCGACCTGGTTCATGGCCTGCCTCCAGCCGATGCGGGGGCATGGTCGGCTTGGTCAGCCGGGGCGTGGCGGGCCAGGTGCCGGCTCAGGAAGCCGAGCTCGGCCGCGACGACCCGCTCGTGGCCGCCCAGGAACGGCTCGTAGTGCCCGCCCGGTACCCGGACCAGCTCGCCGCGCGGGGCCCGGCGCGCGGCGCGGACGGAGGGCTCGGCCAGCGCCGACTGGTCCTGGTCGGCCACCACGACCAGCAGCGGGCAGGTGACCCGGGCGGCGAAGCGGCCGGGGCGGTAGAAGCCCGCCCGGAGCGCGGACCGGGCGGCGATCTCGGGCCGCCAGTCCGGGTACTTCTCCGGGGTGAGGGCCCGGCCGGTGTCCTGGGCGTCCGGGGTGGTGAGCAGGGCGACGGTGCCCGGCGGGCCGGTCAGCGGCACCAGCCGCGGCGGGCGCCCGGCGAGCGCGCCGGCGGCGTCCAGCA
>JBOHCO010000180.1:0-1859 GCA_050698895.1 Streptosporangiaceae bacterium | reverse complement strand
ACAAGGGCGTCGTGGCCGTGCTCGACCCGCGGCTGGCCACGGCCCGGTACGGCGGCTTCCTGCGCGCGTCGCTGCCGCCGTTCTGGACCACCAGCGACCCCGAGGTGGTCCGCGGCGCCCTGCGCCGCCTGGCCGGCCCCCCGCCACAGAAACCCTGACGGGGCGGGGCTCAGAGGACGTCGTGGCCGGGGTGCGGCTCGGTGGGGATACGCGGGATGTCGGCCTTCTGGGCCGGGATGGAACCCAGGCGACCCGCCTGGAAATCCTCGAACGCCTGGACCAGCTCGGCCCTGGTGTTCATCACGAACGGCCCGTAGGCGGCGACCGGCTCGCGGATGGGCTGGCCGCCCAGCACCAGGATGTCGAGCTTGTCGCTGGGGCCGTCCATGCGGCGCTGCGCGCCGAAGGTGAGCACGTCACCGGGGCCGAACACGACCAGCTGGCCGGTGTGCACCGGCCGCTGCTCCTGGCCGACCGTGCCCGCGCCGGCCAGCACGTAGCCGAGCGCGTTGAAGTCGGCCCGCCAGGGCAGCCGCAGCTGGGCGCCGGGCTCGATCGTCGCGTGCAGCAGGGAGATCGGCGTGTGCGTGACACCGGGGCCGGCGTGCCCGGCCACGTCGCCCGCGATGACGCGGATCAGTGACCCGCCGTCCGCCGAGCTGAGCAGGGCCACCTGGCCGGCCCGGATGTCCTGGTAGCGCGGCGGGGCCATCTTGAGCCGGGCGGGCAGGTTGACCCAGAGCTGGAAGCCGTGGAACAGTCCGCCGCTCATCACCAGTTCCTCCGGCGGCTCCTCGATGTGCAGGATCCCGCCGCCGGCGGTCATCCACTGCGTGTCGCCGTTGGTGATCAGGCCGCCGCCGCCGTTGGAGTCCTGGTGCCGGAAGATCCCGTCGAGGATGTAGGTCACGGTCTCGAAGCCGCGGTGCGGGTGCCAGGCGGTGCCCTTGGGCTCGCCCGGCGCGTAGTCGACCTCGCCCATCTGGTCCATGTGGATGAACGGGTCGAGCGCGGTCAGGTCCACGCCGGCGAACGCGCGCCGTACCGGGAAGCCCTCGCCCTCGAACCCGGACGGGGCCGTGGTCACGCTGCGCACCGCGCGATCGGCCGCCACGGCCGAGTCGGGCTCCTCGATCCTCGGCAAGAGCAGGATGTCCTCGACGGTGACCGCTGGCATGGCTACCTCCTGGGTTGGCGGCGCGACCTCATTCATGCTTACCGCAGGCGTCAACGATAATTGAACGCGCAACATTCCGGTGCCCGGAATACTGGTGCTCAGAGCACGAGGCCGTTCTCGAACTGGGCCAGGCCCGCGTCGATGCGGGCGAACATCTCGCCCACGTCCAGGTCCCGGTCCGCGGCCCAGGGGATCGTGGCCGCCATGATGACCCCGATCAGCGCGCCCGCCATCACCCGCGCGGCGAAGTCGTCCGGCTCACGGCCCGCCCGCACCGCCAGCGCGCTGCCGATCTGCTCGATGGTCCGGGTGAGCTCGTCCACGGCCCGGGCCCGCACCTCGGGAACGGCGAAGGTCAGCCGGGTCGTCTCGGCCAGCCGCTCCAGGTCCTGTTCGGTCATCGCGGCGTGGGCGCTGGCCGCCGCTGCCCGCATGGCGGCGATGGGGCTCAGGTCCCGCGACTGGGCGTTCAGCGCCTCCAGGGTCAGGATGTCCAGGTCGTCCTGCAGCACGACGTCTTCCTTGGTCGGGAAGTAGCGGAAGAAGGTCGCCGGGGAGACGTCGGCCGCCGCGGCGATCTGCTCCACCGTGGTCGCGGCGTATCCCTGCTCGCGGAACAGCCGGAGCGCGTGCTCCCGGATGGCAGCACGCGTCCTGGCCTTCTTCCGCTCGCGGAGGCCAG
>JBOHCO010000179.1:0-2691 GCA_050698895.1 Streptosporangiaceae bacterium | reverse complement strand
TCCCGGCCGAGCTGGCGCCGGGTGGCCTGGCCGCGGGACCGGATGGCATCGAGGAGGAGGAAGGTGTTCAGCTCAGCGATGTTGCCGACGTCCATGCCCCATCTTCGGCCATGCCGGCCCCAGGTCGCGCCGGGCCCGGCCGGCTAGGGGTAGCTGACCACGTCGCTGGGGCCGCCGCTGGCCGAGTCCACGGCCGCGCCGGCGTCGTTCACCACGTGCTCGATGCCGCCCGACCCGTTGAGGAACACGGTCAGCAGGTCGTGCATCTGCACGCCCGGCGTACCGGGCACCTCGAACGCCGTGCTCGACTCGATGGGCAGGCCCAGGTCGAAGAAGCTGTAGCTGCCCATGCCGTAGCCCTGGAAGCTGGCCACGTGCGGGCTGACCAGGAACGACGGGTAGCCGTCCTGGTCCGGGCGGGCCATCCACGCGGCCTGGCTGGGCGGGTCGTAGGGCATCTCGCTCTGGAAGAAGATGTCGGCGCCGTGCTGCCCGTTCCAGACGACCTGGTACTTCTGGTAGTGCTCGACGAACAGGCCGTAGGCGGTCACCTCGTCGCCGTTGACCTGCAGGCCGGTGTCGGCGGTGTTGTCGGTCCAGCCCACCCCGGTGCCGTGGTCGGCCCGCCAGGCCCAGATGTCGTCCAGGATCACGTGCGAGCTGTTGACCACGAGGCTGTCGTCAGCCTGGCCGGCCGTCGCGCCGCCGATCCGGAAGAACACGTCCTGGACCAGCGTCGGGTCGGCGGCGCGGCCGCTGAATGGGCCGCCGCGGCCGCCCACCTGAAGCAGCACCCGCGAGTTCACCGGGCCGGCGTCGAAGATCAGGCCGGACAGCTTCACGCCGGGCACGCTGGCCACCCGCATCGCCGCGGTGCCGTGCTGCGGGACCAGCGTCGGGAAGCCCAGGCCCAGCACGACGGTGTCCGGCCGGGTGACCTCGATCGGCCGGGGCAGGCTGTAAACGCCGGGGCTGAGGATGAGGTTCTGGCCGCTGGCCAGCGCCAGGTTGATCGCCGCCACCGAGGTGCCGGGCGAGGCGACGAAGAACCGGCCGATCGGGATGGCCCGGCCCGGCGTGCTGGTCGTGGCCGACCAGGTGGTGCCGGAGGAGTTGTCCTGCACGGCGGGCACGAACACGCTGTAGTGCCCGGCCGCGTCGGTCTGCAGGAATGGCTCCTCCTCGGTCACCGGGCTGGTGGCCAGGGTGGTGTAGGGACCAGCCCCGCCGGCCACCCCGAAGGCCTGGGCCGGCGCGCCAACGTCCCCGGAGAAGACCTGGTTCCAGACCCCGTTGGTCCAGCCGTCGAGGTCGCTGTTGCGCACCAGGAACTGCTGCTGCGAGCCGCTGATCACGGTGCCGCCGGAGAAGGCCGAGTCGGCGATGAACCCGCCGCTGGAGTAGTCCGGCGAGCCGTTGCAGTAGTCAAACAGCGACACGTTGCCGCCGGTGAAGTCGACCCGGCGCATCGGGGCGGCCTGGCTGACGGCCCAGAAGTCGGTCCCGGACTGGCAGCCCGACTGGCCGGTGACGTTGATGGTCAGGTTGGACAGCGAGCGCCAGAAGTTGTCCAGCGCGACGCAGTTGTTAGCGGCGAAGCACTGGTTGTAGACATCGATGGTGCCGTTGATGGTGACGTCGCCGGGTGCCTGTCCCAGCCCGGCCACCTCGGTGTAATAGCCCACCTGGAAGGTCAGCGGATCGGCGGCACTGCCGTAGGTGCCGGGCTCGAACAGCAGCGCGTAGCGCTGGGTGCCGAACTGGTTGGAGATCTGCTGGCTGGCGATGGCGTTGACGGTGGCCTGGATCTGGCTCTGCGGCATGCCCGGCGTGAACACGTAGACGTCCGGCCCGAAGTCCGGCTCGCCCGCGCGCCGGGTCGCGGGCCTGATCACGGCCCGGTGGGTGGCGGCCGCCTGGTGGCGGGCCTGCGGGGCGGCGGAGGCGACCCCGGCCGTGGCCGCGGTCCCGGCCACCGCGAGCAGCCCCGCGGCGAGGATCAGGCCGGATCGAGCCAGCCTGGATCGGATCAGGCTCTGGGGCAGCGTGCGTCGTGGCATCGGTCGCCGGCCTCCGCAACTCGGGTACTTCGGAAAGCTCCTGCCCGAACAGCATTGACCGGCCGCCCGGCCCGGCAAAGGGATGGCCGGGATTTTTCCGGAATGTTAATGGCGCCCCTAGCCCGGCAGCCATTCCAGGTAGAAGATGCCCAGGCCGAGAGCCACGAATAGCCCGGCGATGAGCCAGAACCGGATCACGATTGTCGTCTCGGCCCAGCCCGTCAGCTCGAAATGATGCTGCAACGGCGCCATCCGGTATACCCGTCTGCCGGTCAGCTTGAACGAGCCGACCTGGATAATAACCGACGGCGTGATGATCACGAACAGCCCGCCCAGGATGACCAGCAGCAGCCGCCGGGTCTCGGTGCACACGGCCAGGCCGGCCAGTACCCCGCCCAGGCCCAGCGACCCGGAAGTTGGCGATCAGCACGTAGGCGCCCAGCACCACCGCGACCCCGGCAGCGACGAGGATGGCCCGCACTGCGCTGTTCTCTCTGGCCGCCGCGCCCGGTCAGGCAGCCGGCCCGGTGTACCGGTGTGAGCCACGACGCGGCCCGGCCGGGTCGGGCTGGGCCGGGGCCAGCCTGACCAGGGCGTTGTAGGTCACGAGCGCGATGGCCAGGTGCATGAC
>JBOHCO010000178.1:0-2311 GCA_050698895.1 Streptosporangiaceae bacterium | reverse complement strand
ACCTCGCTCCGGTCTCCCGCCGGTCGGTCGCCGAGGCCGTGGTCACCGTCACCATCGCCATTACCACGAAGGAGCCGGGCGCACCCGACCCGACGGTGCTGCGGCAGGCGCTGTTCGCCTGGGCGTTCAACCCCGCCCCCCGCGACACCAGCCCGCCGCCCCACATCGCCGCCGCGCTTGACTGGGCTGAGCGCGCCTCGCTCCCGGTCACCTACCTGGAAGACACCGCGACGGTGCGGCTGGCGCTGGCCGCCTGCGCCAAGACCCTGGCCGGCAAGCCGGCGGCGGGGTCGACCCAGCGGCGCAAGCGGTCGGTGTTCTACAACGCCCTCGGCTACGCCGTCGAACTGGGCCGCCTCGGCTCGAACCCGGTCGACCGGATCCAGTGGACCGCCCCCGCCGTCGCGCAGAGCGTGGACCGGCGGGTCGTCGTCAGCCCCGCCCAGGCCGAGACGCTCCTGACCGCCGCCGGGCGGCTGGGGCAGCGGGGAGCGCAACTGAAGGCGTTCTTCGCCTGCCTGTATTACGCGGCGCTGCGCCCGTCGGAGGCGGTCATGCTCCGCGAGGCCGACCTGCACCTGCCGAAGACCGGGTGGGGACGGATCGTCCTTTCGTCCTCCGCATCGCGGGCCGGGCGGGCCTGGACGGATGAGGGCACCGCCCGCCAGGAACGCGGCCTGAAGCACCGCGCCGACAACGAGACCCGCACCATCCCCATCCCCCCGGTCCTGGTCGGGCTGCTCCGCGCGCACGTCAAGCGGCACGGCACCACTCTCGACGGGCGGGTCTTCCAGACCGCCCGGGGCGGCATCCTGCAGGACTCCGGCTACAACGAGGTCTGGGACCAGGCCCGCAGGGAAGCGCTCACCCCCGCCCAGTACAGGTCACCGCTCGGCCGCCGCCCCTACGACCTGCGGCATTAGGTGGACGGCTGGGTTATGTGCCCTGCCGTGACGTTCCCGCTGCTCGGGGCGGCGGGGCTCGTGCTGCAGTCCGCATAATGTTGCCCCGTCTGCCCGGTGCGCAGAGAATCACCCGGTTCGTTCATTCGGCTAGCTGAACGCAGGGGTGGTTGTCATGGGAGAGGCATATGCCGGGGCCGCCGCGGGCCGTGTTCTGGCGGCGCTACGCGAGGCACGCAGGTCCGAGGTCACGATCGGGAAATACCAGATCGTGCTGGGCCGGTTCGCAGCCTTCCTGGCCGGACGCGGCCTGGACAGCGCGAGCGACCAGGTGTGCATGGATTTCATCGCCAGCCAGACCGGGATCAGGCTGGGGTCATTGCACGAGCGGGTCCAGGACAAGCGCGTCCAGGCGGTCCGCCGGGCGGCGGTGCTGATGGCCGGCGCGCTGGCAGGCCGGGAGCTGGTCGTCGACCAGTCGGTGATCCCGGCCAAGGACGGCTGTCCTGCCCGGTTCCGCCCGCTGCGAGATGACTACGTCGCCGCGTGCCGCGCGCGCGGCAACGCCGAGGCGACCGTGGCCACCAAGGACAAGGCGGCCAGCCGGTTCCTGGGCTACCTGGAGGAGGCGGACGCCGGCCTGGCCAGCCTCGGCGTGCGGGACGTGTCGGGCTTCCTGCTGCGCCAGCTCGGGCTGCGGGGCAAGACCATCGCTGGCATGAGGTCGGCCCTGGCGGACTTCCTGGCCTTCCTGGCCGCGGCGGGCCGCGCGCCGCAGGGCCTGGCCGGCCGGCTGCCGCCGCACCGGCACCTGCGCCACGAGTCCGAGCCGCACCTGTGGACCGCGGAAGAGATCCGGCGGCTGCTGGCCGTGATCGACCGCCAGTCCGCTGTCGGCAAGCGCGACTACGCGATGATCCTGCTGACCGCGCGGCTCGGCCTGCGGATCTCCGACCTGCGCCAGCTTGAGCTCGGCGACCTGGACTGGCGGGCGAAGACCCTCGCGATCATCCAGCGCAAGACGGGCCGGCCGCTGAGCCTGCCGCTGCTGGACGACGTCGGCTGGGCGGTCATCGACTACGTCCGGCACGGCCGCCCCGAGACCGCGTGCACGAAGGTGTTCGTCAAGCACCGCCACCCCTTCGGCCCGTTCGGCTGCTCTTCGTCGGTCGGTACCCGGCTGTCGCACTACGCGGCCCGGGCACAGCTCGAGCTCCCGGCGGGCCAGGCCTGCGGGATGCATTCCCTGCGCGGCGCGCTGGCCGTGGCCATGATCGGCAACGGCGCGCCGTTGCCGGTGATATCAGCCGTCCTCGGACACGCCTCCAGCGACACGACCCAGGCCTACTACCTGCGCTTTGACGTCGAGCGGCTGAGATGCTGCGCGCTGGACGTCGAAGACGTCCTCG
>JBOHCO010000177.1:0-3112 GCA_050698895.1 Streptosporangiaceae bacterium | reverse complement strand
GCGACGTCGATGTCCATGCCGAGGCCCGCGATCATCTTCTCGACCTTCGCGGTCACTCCGGGGTAAACGGTGCTGCGCAATATCAGAATCTGCCCGGCGCGCAGATAATCCGTGCAGCCGCCCAGGGCCTTGGGGACCGCACTCTGGTCGGGGTTGAGGTGGGCGTCCACGGGCGTGCCGATGACCACGATCACGTGCTCGGCGCGGCCGACGATCTCCGCATCGGCCGATGCCCGGAGGCGACCGGCCGCGGAGACCCGCTCCAGCATGTCCTCGGCGCCCGGCTCGGCGAAGGGCATCCGCCGGGAGTTCACCGCCTCGACGGCGGCCTCGCTAACGTCGTAGATCCCGACCCGGGCCCCCCGGTCAGCCAGGGCGACCGCCAACGGCAATCCCACGTGGCCGCAGCCGCCGATGACCACAACATCCAGGTCAAATTCATCTTGCCGCACCGGTCCGGTCACCACATGTTCCTTCCGCTCCCATGGAACTGGTCAGGCGAGCCCTGTCCGGCCGGGATTCCCGGACGTAGCAAGCTCACCTCAGCGCGACAGGCTGTGGCGACCGCACGAGGTTTAATCCGAAGCCCCACACATGATGTGCCGGCCTTGGGCCCCCCGCGGGAGCAGCGGACTGCTGTCCCCCGCCCCCGTACTACGGCAATGGTCACCGCCACCGAGACCCGTCCCGGCACTGACCCGACCGAGTCAGTGAGATGGTCACGCCGTCGGCGAGCCGGCCGACCCGCCAGCGCCATAGTAGGCGCTGCCGAGGCTGGCCGGGAACTGACCGTCTATATCTATAGATGTCACACCCGGGCCATCCGTTGCTTCTCGCAGCAGAAATCTTTAGACAGGGGTAACGAATGTGATACCCGATCGTGGCGATTACCTTGTGATCCCGGCGTTCCCGGCCACATTCACCTGTGCGTTAGGCGACCGCCGCCGGCGGGCCGGGCGGCGGCCGCATACGAGAACAAGCCTTTCCCGCTGACCCCTCGGACAGCCGCCTCTTGGCCATAGGATTACCGTCCTTTTGCGCGCCGAGGCCGCCGCGGCACAAGACGGGCGAGGGCCTAGCGGGGCTAGCGGGACTCGTGGGGCGGGACTAGCGGGGCCTAGCCCGCCACCGGCGCGAAGTCCGGTGCCTCCTCGATGTCGGCCGACCGGCCCGCCCGCACCGCCCGGCGGCCGAGCACCAGCACGTAGCCCAGGAAGGCCACCTCGGCGCAGGCCCCGATCAGGATGCGGGCCCAGGTCGGCAGCGGTGACGGGGTCACGAACGCCTCGATCACCCCCGAGACGCCCAGCACCACGATCAGCCCGAGGGCGATGGTGATCGTCTGCCGGCCCTCCTCGGCCAGCGCCCGGCTCCGCGGCCGCGGCCCCGGGTCGATGACCGCCCAGCCCAGCCGCAGCCCGGCCGCGGCGGCCAGGAACACCGCCGACAGCTCCAGCATCCCGTGCGGCAGGATCAGCGCGAAGAACTCCGTCGCCCGGCCGTGCCCGATCACCAGGCCGCCGTCCACGCCCAGGTTCAGCGCGTTCTGCAGCAGGACCCACAGCGTCGGCACGCCCAGCAGCACGCCGAAGATCAGCGCCTCGGCCGCCACCCAGACGTTGTTGGTCCACACCTTGAACGCGAACGCCGTCGCCGCGTACTGCGAGTAATAGTTCCGAAACTGGTGGTTGACCAGGCTGGCCGCCTGCGACCGCGTCACCAGGCTGGCCTGGACCGCCGGGGACCGGGCGATCCACCAGCCCGCGACCAGCGCCACGGCCAGGGATATCACCGCGGTGCCGAGCCACCACCAGCGCAGCCGGTAGGCCATGGCCGGGAAGGAGACCGCCGCGAAGGCGCCGACGCTGCGCCAGGCCGGGGTGTGCGCCCCGCCGATGGCCGCCCTGGCCCGGGCCAGCCGGCCCGACAGCCGGGCGGTCAGGGCCGGGTCATGGCCCGCGCTGCGCAGCTGGGACAGGTGCGTCGTCGCCCGCTGATAGGTGCTGACCAGCTCGTCGATCTCCGTGCCGGACAGCCGCCTGCGGTGGCGCACCAGCCAGTCCAGCCGGTCCCACTCGGCCCGGTGAGCCGCCACGAAGGCATCTACGTCCACGGCAGGAGATTACTGCGGTGGATGGGTAGCCTGGGGCCGGTACCGCGCCAGGTCGCGGATGAGGCGGAGGAACCTAGTGACGGAGGTCGTGACCGGCGAGGCCGTCGTGCTCGATGTCCCCTGCGCCCAGTTCCCCAGCCGCCTGGCCGCCCTGCTGATCGACATGGTCATCCAGATCACGCTGCTGGCCGTGGTGGTGATCGTCATCGCCGTCAGCTCCGGCCACCTCGACGAGGCCGAGGTGGCTGCCATCCTGGTGGCCAGCTTCGTCGTCATCGTGGTCGGCTACCCGACCATCTTCGAGACCCTGACCAGGGGCAAGACGCTCGGCAAGATGGCCATCGGGCTGCGGGTGGTCAGCGACGACGGCGGTGCCGAGCGGTTCCGCCAGGCCCTGGTGCGCGCGCTGACCGGTGCCATCGAGATCTGGACCGTCGTCGGCGCGCCCATCGGGCTCATCCTGTCCATGGTGTCCGCCAGGGGGAAGCGGCTCGGCGACATGTTCGCGGGCACCTACGTCATCCAGGAGCGGGCCCCCCGCCGCCCCGGCCTGCCGCCCGCGCTGGCCATCGTCCCGCCGCCGCTGCTCGGCTGGGCCCAGGTGGCCGAGATCTCCCGGCTGTCCGACCAGAACGCCGAGGCGGCCAGCAGCTACCTGCGCCGCCTGTATGAGCTGCGCCCGGCGGCCAGGGACGACCTGGGCCTGCGCATCGCCTCGGCAGTCGTCGCTCAGGTCAGCCCGCCGCCCCCGCCCGGCACGCCGCCCGCCGCCTACCTGGCCGCCGTCCTGGCCATCCGCCGCGACCGCGAGTTCGCCCGCCTGGCCAGCCAGCACCCCGCTCCGGCACCGGGCATCACGCCACCGGCGCCGGGCGCCTGGACCCAGCCGTCGGCCCCTCCGCCGCCTCCTGGCGCATGGACTCCCCCGCCCGGTGCTCCCCCGCCCGGTGCTCCCCCGCCCGGTGCTCCCCCGCCCCCGGGCCCCTGGACGGCGCCGCC
>JBOHCO010000176.1:0-2479 GCA_050698895.1 Streptosporangiaceae bacterium | reverse complement strand
GGTCCATCGCGGGCCCGCCCGCTGACCGGACCGCGCCCGCCGCGCGCCCGACGCGGCCAGTGATCGCGACGGACCTGGCCGACGGCAGCGCTGTCGCGGCCACCGGCCACGGGGCGGCCGCCATGTCGGCCGGCTTCCGGGGACGACGTCGACGCTGACCTCCGCCGGGCCGGGCGGGCGCATCCAGATGTTCGCCGATCATTCAGCTGCCGAGATGGCTGGCTGCTGCACCTGGCCCGACAATCAGAGGGTGGAGCACACCGCCGGGCCACGGGCCCGGCGGCTCGCATACTGACCACGTGCGTGCGCCGCGAAGGCGCCCGCGGCGGGAGGACACCTTGACCGCTGGCGCTGCAAGCGAGGCGACCGCACCGACCGCTGAGCCGGGCGCGGCCGCCGGGCCGGGCGCGGCCGGGCCGACCGCCGCCCGGAGGGGCAGCGACTACGCCGAGCTGTCCCGCCTGGTGCGGGCCGCGGGCCTGCTCAGGCGGCGGCCCGGCTACTACACGATCAAGATCGCGGTGAACCTCCTGCTGCTGGCGGGCGGGTGGGTCGTGTTCGGGTTCCTGGGCCGGTCCTGGTGGCAGCTGCTGGTCGCGGTCTTCCTGGCCGTGATGTGCACCCAGACCGCCTTCATCGGGCACGACGCGGGGCATCACCAGGTCTCGCGCTCGCGGCGGTTCAGCGACCTGATCGGCCGGATCCACGGCAACCTGCTCACGGGGCTGTGCTACGGCTGGTGGACGGCCAAGCACAACCGGCACCACGCCCATCCCAACCACGATGGTTACGATCCGGACATCGCCAGCAAGGCGCTCGCGTTCACCACCGGCCAGACCATGGCCCGGCGCCAGGCCGGGGCCTGGGTGGCCCGCAACCAGGCCTGGCTGTTCTTCCCGATGCTGCTCCTGGAGGGGCTCAACCTGCATGCGGCCGGGGTCCGGGCGGTGCTCGGGCGCCGCCGGATGAAGGTCCGGGTGACCGAGGCGGCCCTGCTGACGATCCACCTGGCGGCCTTCCTCACGGCCGTGTTCGTGGTGCTGTCCCCGCTGCAGGCGGTGGCGTTCCTGGCCGTCCAGCAGGGCCTGTTCGGGCTCTACATGGGCTGCTCGTTCGCGCCCAACCACAAGGGCATGCCGATCCTGGCCCCGGAGGAGTCGCTCGACTATCTCCGCAGCCAGGTGCTGACCTCGCGGAACATCCGCGGCGGGTGGCTGACCGACTTCGCGCTGGGCGGGCTCAACTACCAGATCGAGCACCACCTGTTCCCCTCCATGCCGCGGCCGACCCTGCGGCACGCCCAGGCGGCGGTACGCGGGTTCTGCGCCGAGCACGGCATCCCGTACAGCGAGACCGGCCTGCTAGCCTCCTACGGGCTCGTCCTGCGGCACCTGCACGCCGTCGGCCGGCCCCTGACCGCGGACTCTGGCAGCTGACAGGTGATCTCAATACGAGGACTTTCGCGCCAGCTCAGGCCCGGAAGGGCGCATACTTGGAGCGATGACTCCTTACCGCGCCGTGCCCCGGCGCCAGCTGCCTGGTAGTCCCTTCAATCGTCCCGTCGCCGTGCAGCCCGCCGAGGACTACGCGGTCAACGACATGGTCACTCACGACAAGTACGGCCTGGGTACGGTCACCGGCGTGGAGGAGGGGATCGCCGTCCAAGTCGACTTCGGCTCGCACGAGCGGCGCCTCAGCATGCCGTGTGCCAAGCTGACCAAGCTGTGACGGTCGCAGGCGACTTCGATTACGAGACCGGCGGGGCGGGCTACGCCGCGCACCGCCGTACCGACCCGCGCATCGCCGCCTGCGTGCACGCCGGGCTCGGCGACGCCGTGAGCGTCATCAACGTCGGCGCGGGCGCCGGATCCTACGAGCCGGCCGACCGGGAGGTCACCGCGATCGAGCCGTCGGCGGCCATGCGCGGCCAGCGGCCGGCGCACCTGACCCCGGCCGTCGATGCCGTGGCCGAGGCCCTGCCGTTCGCCGACGGCAGCTTCGACGCCTCGATGGCCATGGTCACCATCCACCAGTGGCCCGACCCCGAGCGGGGCCTGCGCGAGCTGCGCCGGGTCAGCCGGGGCCCGGTGGTGATCCTGACCTTCGACGGGGACGCGCTGGACGAGTTCTGGCTGGCCGAGTACGCGCCCGAGCTGATCGAGGCCGAGCGGCGGCGCTACCCGGCCATCGACGAGATCCGGGCCGTGCTGGGCGGGGTCGCCACCGTCACGCCGGTGCCGGTGCCGATCGACTGCGTGGACGGCTTCACCGAGGCGTTCTACGCCCGGCCGGAGCGGTTCCTGGACCCGGCCGTGCGCCGCTCCCAGTCCGCCTGGGGGTTCGTGGACGACATGGCGCAGGCGCGGGCGGTCCGGCGGCTGCGCGAGGACCTGGCGTCCGGGGCGTGGGACCGCCGCTACGGCGCTTTCCGCAGCCAGCCGGAGTTCACCGGGTCGCTGCGCCTGATCACCGCGCAGCC
>JBOHCO010000175.1:0-5187 GCA_050698895.1 Streptosporangiaceae bacterium | reverse complement strand
GCCACCCACCAGAACAGCTGCGCAGAGGTCGTGCTCATCGGGGGGCTCCGTAGCCACTTAGATACTCCGGGGGTGCGAACGGCTCGAGCCCGACCTCCTCGCGCGGCGGTCCGGCCTCCCACGCCGTGAGCACCTGGCCGATCTCGCGCCGTCCGAGTTTCGGCAACTGCGCGCAAACGGCGGAAACCACGTCAGCGTAAGGGGTTTGTGCCTTGGCGAGCGCTCGGCGCAGCAGTTCGAGATCGCCCCGGTGGGCGTGCAGCAGCCGCTCCCCGCGCGCCGTCAGGTCGGCGAAGTCGAGCACCATCGGCAGGTAGTCGGGCAGCTCGTCCTCGCACGGGACGAAGCCGGCGTCACGGTAGGCGGTCTTGAAGATGATCATCGCCATGCCGCGCTTGCGGGTGTCGCCGTAGCGGTAGTAGGTCAGGTACAGGGCGCAGCGCCGGCGCAGGTCGAACGTCTCGACGTAGTGCTGCGCGATCTCGGTCGGCGGCGTCGCCCGCAGCCAGGCCAGGAACCGCGCGAACGCCTCCCGTGCCGGCTTCGGCGACGTTGTGGCGGCGTACGCGTCCAGCTCGTCCAGACCGTCGAACAGCGCGGTGCTCGGGTACTGCAGCAGCACCGACGCCAGCTTGAACGCGCCGTTCATCTCGGGGTCCCCGCGAAGGTGCGGAGCGCTTTTTGCGGAGCAGCTTCGTGGGGTGAGTTCATTGGCCCAGCACATTCAGATGCGTGCGCCCGTCATCGGGCTGCCAGCTCTGGATGCCGTGCGGCCCGGGTGGACCGTTGCCGCCCATCCCGGGCCCGCCGTCGGTGTCCAGGCTGCAGAACAGCTGCTCGTGCTGGCCCATCAGCCGGCCGGCCTCCTCGGCGTGCGCGGGTGGGATGACGTAACGCTCGTCGTACTTGGCGATCGCGAGCAGCCGGTACAGGTCGTCCAGGTCCTCGGCCGTCGCGCCGACCGAGGCGGGCAGGTCCTCGTCCAGGTCGAGCCCGAGTTGCGCCGCGCGCATGTAGGAGCGGATCGCGGCGAGCTTGCGCAGCACGGTCCGCACGACCTCGGTGTCGCCCGCGGTGAACAGGTTCGCGAGGTACTCGACCGGAATGCGCAGCGAGTCGATGGTGGCGAAGACCTGGTCGGCGTCGTTCGGGTCGTAGCCCTGGGCGTGGACGATGTCGGCGACGGGGGACAGCGGCGGGATGTACCAGACCATCGGCAGCGTGCGGTACTCCGGGTGCAGCGGCAGGGCCACCCGGTGCCGCACGGCCAGCTCGTAGACCGGCGATCGCTTGGCCGCCTCGATCCAGTCGTGCGCGATGCCGGCCGCGGCGGCGTCGGTCTGCACCTGCGGGTCGTGCGGGTCGAGGAACACGCCCAGCTGCGCCTCGTACAGGTCCTGCTCGTCCGGCGTGGCCGCGGCATCGAGCACCTTGTCGGCGTCGTAGAGGAACAGCCCGAGGTAGCGCAGCCGGCCCACGCAGGTCTCCGAGCAGATCGTCGGCTGGCCGGCCTCGATGCGCGGGAAGCACAGCGTGCACTTCTCGGCCTTGCCGGTGCGGTGGTTGAAGTACACCTTCTTGTACGGGCAGCCCGACACGCACATCCGCCAGCCCCGGCAGCGGTCCTGGTCGACCAGGACGATCCCGTCCTCCTCGCGCTTGTACATGGCCCCGGACGGGCAGGACGCGACGCAGGACGGGTTCAGGCAGTGCTCGCAGATCCTGGGCAGGTAGAACATGAAGACCTGCTCGAACTCCATCTTGACCCGGTCTTCGAGCCCGGCCAGGTTCGGGTCACCGGTGGCGTGCGCGGGCGCGCCGGCCAGGTCGTCGTCGAAGTTGCTGCCCCACCGGATGTTCATGTCCTTGCCGGTCAGCGCGGAGATCGAGTGCGCGCTGGGATTGCGGGTGCCCGGCGGGGCCTGGATGAGCGTCTGGTAATCGTAGGTCCACGGGTCGCCATAGTCGTCGATCTCGGGCAGGTCCGGGTTATAGAAGATCGAGGCCAGCTTGCGTACCCGGCCGCCCGCCTTGAGCTGCAGGCGCCCCTTGCGGTCGAGGGTCCAGCCGCCGTGCCACTGCTCCTGGTCCTCATATCGCTTCGGGTAGCCGACGCCCGGCTTGGTCTCGACGTTGTTGAAGTACACGTACTCCGTGCCTGGCCGGTTGGTCCACACCTGCTTGCAGGTCACCGAGCAGGTGTGGCAGCCGATGCACTTGTCGAGATTCATCACCATCGCGACCTGCGCCATGATCCGCATCAGCGGTCCCCCTCTCGTCGCGTCGCCGCCGCGGCCGGCCCCGGCATCAGAACTGCACCTGCTGCGAGCGGCGGCGGACCACAGTGATCTCGTCGCGCTGGTTGCCGGTCGGCCCGTAGTAGTTGAACCCGTAGGACAGCTGCGCGTACCCGCCGATCATGTGGGTGGGCTTGATCACCAGCCGGGTGAGCGAGTTGTCACCCCCGCCGTGCCAGCCGGAGACCTCCGTCCTGGGCGTCATCAGGTGCCGGTCCTTCGCGTGGTACATGAACACCGTCCCCTCGGGCATCCGGTGGGTCACCACCGCCCGGCACGCCACGACCCCGTTGCGGTTGTAGGCCTCGATCCAATCGTTGTCGCCGACCTCGATCTTGGCCGCGTCGGCCGGGCTCATCCACAGCACCGGACCGCCGCGGAACAGCCGCAGCATGTGCAGGTTGTCCTGATACTCCGAGTGGATCGACCACTTCGAGTGCGGCGTCAGGTAGCGGACGGTGATCTCGGGTCGGCCGGGCTCGGCCAGGCCCTGCCCGCCGAAGTGCCGGACGTAATCCAGCGGCGGGCGGTAGGTCGGCAGGCCCTCGCCGTACTCGGCCATCCAGTCATGATCGAGGAAGAAGTGCATCCGCCCGGTCAGCGTGTGCCACGGCTTCTTGCGCTCGACGTTCACGACGAACGGGGAGTACCGCCGGCCGCCGGTCTCGCTGCCCGACCACTCCGGCGAGGTGATCACCGCGCGGGGCTGCACCTGGGTGTCGGCGAAGCTGATCCGCTCCCCGGCGCGCTCGGCGGCGAGGTCGGCCAGGCTCACGCCGGTGCGCTTCTCCAGCTCCCGCCAGGCCTGCAGGGCGACCTGCCCGTTGGTGGTGCCCGACAGCGCCAGGATCGCCTCGGCCAGGTGGACGTCGCGGGCCAGGGCCGGCCGCCCGTCGCCCGCCCCGCCGCGCACCAGCCCGTTCACCCGGCCCAGGAGGTCGACGGCCGCAGCCGGCTTCCAGGTCACCCCCTTGACGCCGATGCCGAGGGACTCGACCAGCGGGCCGACCGCGGCCATCTTGTCCGCCACGGCCGTGTAGTCCCGCTCGACGACAGCCAGCCGGGGCATCGTCACGCCGGGCACCGGGTCGCACTCGCCGAGCTTCCAGTCCGCCGCCACCCCGCCCGGCTGGGCCAGTTCGTCGGCCGTATCGTGCAGCAGCGGAGCGGCGATCACGTCGGTACGGGTGCCCAGGTGGACCGCGGCCAGCCGGGAGAACTGCTCGGCGATCAGGGCGAACGCGTCGAAGTCGGTGCGGGTTTCCCACGGCGGCGCGATTGCCGGATTGAACGAGTGCACGAACGGGTGCATGTCGGTCGTGGAGATGTCGTGCTTCTCGTACCACGTCGCCGCCGGCAGCACGATATCGGAGTAGCTGCAGGTGCTGGTCATCCGGAAGTCGATGGTCGTGACCAGGTCGAGCTTGCCGCGCGGCGCCTGCTCGCGCCACCGCACCTCGCTTGGCCGCAGCCGCTCCGGTGACTCGGGCGCCCGCACCGCGTCCTCGACCCCGAGCAGGTGCCGCATGAAGTACTCCATGCCCTTGCCCGAGGACCCGAGCAGGTTGGCCCGCCACACCGTCATCACGCGCGGGAAGTTGCGCGGGTCGTCGGGGTCCTCGCCGGCGAAATGCAGCCGCCCGGCCATCAGCTCGGCTACCACGTAGTCGTCCACGGACTGGCCCGCGGCGGCGGCCTCACCGGCCAGGTCCAGCGGGTTCCGGTCGAACATCGGGTGCGACGGGGTCCAGCCCATCCGCGACGCCTGCGCCAGCGTGTCAACGAACGCGCGGCCGGCGAACAGGCCACGGCCCAGCGGGCTGGCCAGCTCGGCCGCGCCGAAGCTCTCATACCGCCACTGATCGGAGTGCAGGTAGAAATACGAGGTGCCGGTCATGTGCCGGGTCGGCCGCTGCCAGTCCAGCCCGAACGCCAGCGTCATGAAGCCAGTCAGCGGGCGGACCTTCTCCTGGCCGACGTAATGGGCCCAGCCCCCGCCGTTCACGCCCTGGCAGCCGCACAGCATCGTGAGGGTGAAGAACGTGCGGTAGATCTGGTCGGAGTGATACCAGTGGTTGGTGCCGGCCCCCATCGCGATCATCGAGCGGCCCCGCGACAACTCCGCGTTACGGGCAAACTCCCGCGCCACCCGGGCGGCGGCGGCCGCTGGCACCGAGGTGATCGCCTCCTGCCACGCCGGGGTGTAAGGCTGCGGATCGTCGTAACCGGCGGGCCACTGCCCCGGCAGCCCGTCGCGGCCCACCGCGTACTGGGCCATCAGCAGGTCAAAGACCGTGGTGACCAGCCTGCCGCCGAGCCTGACGACAGGCACGCCGCGGCGGATCACCCCACCGCCCTCGGTCTCGCCCACGTCGAAGCGGGGCAGGTCCACCGCCACCGCGTCCTCGTGCCTGCCGTAGAGCGTGAGGACCGGATCGCGCCCGCCGAGGTCGAGGTTCCACCGGCCCTGGCCGGCGTCGGAGAAGTGCGTGGCGAGGGTGCCGTTGGGCAGGAACGGCTCGCCGGTGGCCGAGTCGAGCAGCACGGTCTGGGCGCCGGCGTCCGCGCTGGCCTGGCCGAGATCCGCGGCGGTGAGAAACCGGTCGGGGACGTATGCGTCCTCGCGCTCGCGCAGGGTGACCAGGAACGGCAGGTCGGTGTAGGCCTTCGCGTAGCCGGTGAAGTACGGCACCTGGCGGCGGGCGAAGAACTCGGTCAGGATCACGTGCCCCATCGCCATCCCGAGCGCGCCGTCGGTCCCCGGCGCGGCGGCCAGCCAGTCGTCGGCGAACTTGGTGTGATCGGAGTAGTCGGGTGAGACCACCACCACCTTCTGTCCCCGGTAGCGCGCCTCGACCATGAAATGGGCGTCCGGGGTGCGGGTGATCGG
>JBOHCO010000174.1:0-2198 GCA_050698895.1 Streptosporangiaceae bacterium | reverse complement strand
CAGCAACGCGCGGACCCAGATTCGCTGGGGGCTGCGGTACATCAGGGACCGGTACGGCTCGCCGCGCCGGGCCTGGGCGCACGAGGTCGGATCCGGCTGGTACTGACCGGCCCGGGGTCCCGCGCTTGGGCCGGCCGCGCCGGCCAGGCCCGGGACCCCGCTACCAGGGCCGGGGGCTTGATCAGGACCAGTCCTCCCGGGCCACCTTGGCGATCAGCTCGCGGGTCTCGTCCGGGCTGAGCGACCGCTCGGTGATCCGTGTCAAGGCCAGCCGGTAGTCGAAGACTTCGTCCTCATCCTCGACGTAGAGCGCGGTTCGCCCCAGCTGCTCGATATAGATCACGTCGGTGGATTGGGAGATGCCGGGCACGGGAGCGAAATGCAGGAGCACAAAAGCTCCCGTTCCAATGGGATGCGATCCCGCCAGAGGCAGCACCTGAATCCGCACGTTCGGCTGTCTCGAGATCTCAATGAGATACTCGAGCTGCTGACGCATGATTCGCTCGTCGCCCACCCGGCGCAGCAGCACAGACTGGTCCAGCACCACCGACAGCGGAAGCTGCCGCGCGCCGGTGACCACCTGCTGCCGCTCGAGCCTGGTCTGCACGCGCTGGCGGATCTTCCCCGGCGGCAGGCCTACCGTTGACCCCATGTGCGCCTCGATGACGGCTCGTGCGTAGTCCGCAGTCTGCAAGAGGCCGTGCACGAGCTGCGGGGACCAGCACTCGACCGACTCCGCCTCGGCCTCCAGCACAATGTAGGCCGAGTACTCCTCAGGCAGCGCGTCCGAGTAAGCCTCCCACCAGCCCTTGCGCCGCGGCTCGGTGGCCAGCGCCAGCAGCTCGGTCTGGTGGGTGCCGGTGACGCCGTAGAGCTCGAGCAGACGAGTCAGGTCGGCGGTCTTCACGCCGGTCCGGTACAGCTCGATCCGGCTGACCTTGGACGCGGACCAGCCCAGCCGCTCTGCGACATCCTCGCCGGTCAGGTCCGCATGCTCGCGTAGCCGACGCAACTCGGCCGCTAGCCGGCGCCGCCGGACAGTTGGACTGCCGTACTCAGGCATCTGCCCAGCCAATCTTGACTCGGCAGCCCCATGTGGTGACAAGGGACTCAGTGAAGAGTAGCGCTACTTGTCGGGAATGTGAAGAGTTCGGCGTCACTGTCGGTGCATCATTCGCTGCACATTGCAATTTCATGAGACGGTGCAGCAGTCAATGGCGAGGGGTCTGTTCCGGAATGGACATGAATGATCATGAAGATAGTCAGCGTGGGTGATGACCGGAACGTCCGCCCGGAGCGGGTCACGGTCACGCCTGCGTTCGTGGCTGGCCCGAGTGGCGATCCCGCGCTTCAGAGCCTCGCGAGCCCGGAACCGGTGGCCCAGGGGGCCGTGGCCGACGCGCTTTCGCGCGGGTTTGGCCGGTGCGCCCGATCGCCATCGCCTGCCGCCCGCTACCGATCCGGCCGCAAGAACGGACCAGGCCGGCGGGAGCGACCGCCAGCCTAGGTAAGACCACAACTCCGTCATGCTTTACAGAATAGGAGAAGAGGGGTGACTTACAGTACATCGCCGCAGGGCAGATGCAGCAGGGCTGGCTCGGCCGGGGAACCAGGGCTATTGTCGGCGAGCCCGCTGCCGTTCTCGTGGCTGTCCAGCCCGAGGTGACCAGATGACCGCACTGGAGATCGTCGCCTGGTCGGCCATGGCCGCCAGAGTCAGCTGGGCCTGACGCGCCGCCGCGCGCCGACGGCGATCCGCGCTTCCGGGCTGAGGCGCAGTGGAGACCCGGATCGCGCAGGCTGAAATGGCGTGGGCAACGGCGTCCGCAGCCCAGTTGTCTAAGTTAGGGAGCTAGCGAGATGGACCGCCGGGTGCACACAGAGCCGCGAGGACGTCGCCAGCTTGATATCGGTGATCTTGGCCTAGGCCACCCCGCGCCGCCGCGGGCCCGGCCCTCGATAACCGGGCAGCGACTAAACCCAGAGCGCTCCGAGCATCGGTCCGTCGCCGAGACTGCGAGCGCCGCGATGATGAACGGTTATCCACCGGCCAGAAAGATTCTCTCCATGGCTGGTCAACGCTCATAGTCCCTCTCGAAGCGGATAGCGGCTATATCGATTGTTGAACAATCGGACGCCTTGCTGGCCTTCTCCTTTTGTTGAAGTATCAGCCTTTAAACGCCGGTATGCCGCCAGCT
>JBOHCO010000173.1:0-3249 GCA_050698895.1 Streptosporangiaceae bacterium | reverse complement strand
ACGTGTTACTCACCCGTTCGCCGCTCGAGTACCCCGAAGGGCCTTTCCGCTCGACTTGCATGTGTTAAGCACGCCGCCAGCGTTCGTCCTGAGCCAGGATCAAACTCTCCGTTGAATGTCTATATGCAAAGTCGCCGACGCTCCAGAGGAGCACCAGGCGATCTGCTGACATGGAAGAGATGCCTCTAAGTCCGGCAAGCCGGGCCAGAGGCGATCTTGGCAATTCCTCTGAGGATTCGGCGTCACGAATGGCGCCTCACCTCTATTGACGAGGATGTGCATGTGCACTGGCTTTTAGCACGCTGTTGAGTTCTCAAGGAGCGGACGCTCACCGTCGTGATCCGTCGGGACCAGTCCGGGGCAACCCTGCTAACTTACCGGGCGGATCAGACCTTGTCAAGTCAGTTAACCGGACTCGATCTGCACCGCTACTTACTGTACTGCCAGCCTACCGCTCCTTGAGACAGCCCGTTACCGGGTTGGCGCTCGTGGGAGTGGGTTTCGCTGACCCCTGGATCGTTCCGCCTTGTCGGCGTCCCGTTCCCTCGGGGCAGGACGAAACATTAGACAGCAATCAGGACCCCGTCAAATCGACCTGGGCCGCCGGGGCCGCCCCGGTGCGCCCCACGGCGGCCCGGGCCGGGCACCCGGTCCGGGACGACGCAGGTGGGATGGTGTTCCCGCCCGGCCCGAAGCTCAAACCCCACCCTCAGAAAATTCCTTGTGACGGTCTCCCGGCCCCCCGCACGGAGCCCTGGCCGCCCCGTGCGGGAGTCCGGAAGCCGTCCAGAAGAGTTCTGGCCGGCACCCCGCCAGCTCGGCCGGAAGATCGTCAGAAGTGACGACGATCACGTGCCGGACCAGGCGCCGTCACGGCCGGACCGCGGCTCGCGATCACAGCGAGCGAGGATGTTGTGACAGGCCCGCCTGGCCCGAGACAAGACCGATATCGGACCGAGACAGACCCCCCCGGCACAGGCCGAGCCCTCAGGGATGGGTCCCAGCGCAAGGCGGCGCCCCCGGCCGCCCCGCACGATCAACGGCCCAGTCCCCCGCCCGGGCCGTCGCCGACCCTGTGTCCCGCCCGCTCCGCAGCTGGCGGACCCCCGTCGACAGCACCAGCGGTCCCACCCGCGCGGGGCCGCCCCGGCGGGGCGAGGCCGCCTTGGGAGCGCTGGCCGGTCCCGCCGGGCCGAGGCTGTACAGGGAACCGCCGGCGCCCCCGCCGGGCGAGGCCGCCCTGGGAAGCACCAATGACCCAGCCGGGGCCAGGCCGCCGGGGGAACCACCAGTAACCCAGCCGGGGCCAGGCCGCCGGGGAAACCACCAGTAACCCAGCCGGGGCCAGGCGTCCGGGGGAACCACCAGTAACCCAGCCGGGGCCAGGCGTCCCGGGCAGCACCAGTGACCCAGCCGCGGCCCGGACACGGCCTCGCACCCTCAGCACCGGCACCAGCGCCCTTCCCCGACAGCCTTGCCGGCCACCGCAGAAGGCCCCAGCCGCCGCCCCACAGACCCAGCAGCACCACCGGCCACACTCACCGCAGCCCGCCCACGCGACCGCCTGCCCGGCAGGCCGCCAACGACGTGAACGGCCCTTTCACGTCGTAACAACGACGTGGCTGGCCCGTTCACGTCGTTGGCGGGTGAGCCACCGAGAGCCGGGCGCCCAGCTAGCGTCGTGGTTGTTGCTCTCACGTCGCTCCAGCAGCGTGAGAGCAACCACCACGACGCTGAGGGATCGGGACCAGGCCGCCGCAGCGGCACCAGAACGCTCAGCGGGCCGGGCCGTAGCGCGTACGGCGGGCTGGCGACCCGCTTTACGGCCAACGTGACATTGATCATGGAAAGGCCGCCCCGCCGAGGCGTCACCGGACGCCTGCCCGGCCAGGCAAGCACCCGCGGGCCGGGCCTCAGCTCGGTTCTGCCTCAGCTCGGTTCTGCCTCAGCCCGGTTCTGCCCTAGCCCGGCGCTGCCCTAGCCCGGCTCTACCTCGATGCCGCCGACGGTGCGCTTGCCGCGGCGCAGGACCAGGTACCGGTCGTGCAGCAGGTCAGCCGGCATGGCGGGCACCGCGTCCTCGGCGGTGACCTTCACGTTGTTCAGGTACGCCCCGCCCTCGGCGATGGCCCGGCGGCCGTCCGACTTGCTGCGCACGATCCCGGTCTCCGCCATCAGGTCCGCCACCAGGGGCAGGCGGCCGCCCTCGGCCCGCACCGTGGCGTGCGGTACCTCCGCAATGGCCGACGCCAGCGTGCCCGCGTCCAGCTCGCCCAGCTCCCCCTGCCCGAACAGGGCCCGGCTCGCGGCCAGCACCCGGTCCAGCTCGGGCCGGCCGTGCACCAGCACGGTGACATCCTCGGCCAGGACCCGCTGCCCGCGGCGCGCCGCGGGCCGTTCCGCGATCTCCTGCTCCAGGGCCTCGACCTCTTCCCTGGTCCGGAAGGTGAAGACCTTCAGCAGCCCCGGCACCTCGGCGTCCGACCGGTTGAACCAGAACTGGTAGAACGCGTACGGGCTCATCAGGTCGGGGCTCAGCCAGACCGCCTCGCCCTCGGTCTTGCCGTACTTGGTGCCGTCCGGCTTGGTGATCAGCGGGATGGCCAGCGCGTGCACCAAGTCCCCGGTGACCCGGCGGATCAGGTCCACGCCCGACACCAGGTTGCCCCACTGGTCGCTGCCACCGAGCTGCAGCGCGCAGTCGTGCCTGCGGTGCAGCTCGAGGAAGTCGTTGGCCTGGAGGATCTGGTAGCTGAACTCGGTGAAGCTGATCCCGCCCGACTCGAGCCGGTTGCGGACCACGTCGCGGGACAGCATCTGGTTCACCGGGAAGTGCTTGCCGATGTCACGCAGGAAGTCCAGCGTGGTCAGGTGCTCGGTCCAGTCCAGGTTGCTGACGGCCATGGCGCTGGCCGGGCCCGCGTCGAAGTCGAGGTACTGGCTCACCTCACCGCGGATCCGCTCGACCCAGGCGGCCACCACCTCGCGCGGGTTGAGCACCCGCTCGGCGGACTTGCCGCTGGGGTCTCCGATCAGCCCGGTGGCCCCGCCGACCAGGCCGATGGGCCGGTGCCCGGCGAGCTGGAGCCGCCGCATGGTCAGCAGCAGCACCAGGTGCCCGATGTGCAGTCCGGGCCCGGTCGGGTCAAACCCGGCGTAGAACGTCAGCCGATCGGAGTCCAGCGCCTTGCGCAGGTCATCCAGGTCGGTGCTGATGGCGATCAGGCCTCGCCAGCTCAGCTCGTCGAT
>JBOHCO010000172.1:0-2886 GCA_050698895.1 Streptosporangiaceae bacterium | reverse complement strand
GGCCCGGTCCGTGGCCGGCCGGGCCGGGGCGGGCCGGATCACCGCCGCCGGGCTGGCCGACCTGGACGACGGCACCCGCACCGTCTACCGGTTCGACGTGCGCACGCCGGAGGAGTACGCGGCCGGGCACCGGCCCGGCTTCGCGCCCGCCCCCGGCGGGCAGCTGGTCCAGGAGGCCGACTGGTTCGCGCCGGTGCGCGGGGCGGTGATCGTGCTCGATGGCGACGACGGGGGCCGGGCCGACATGACCGCGTCCTGGCTGGCCCAGATGGGCTGGGCCGCCGCGGTGCTGGACGCCGGGCCGGGCCCGGCCCGGACGGGGTCAGAGACGGGGGAGTGGACGCCGCCCCGGCCCGAGCCGCCGCGGGTGCCGCTGGCCAGCCCCGCCCGGCTGGACGGCTGGCTGCGCGCGGGCCGGGCCCGGGTGGTCGACGTCGGCCCCAGTCCCCGGTACCGGGCCGGGCGCCTGCCCGGCGCGGCCTGGGCCCTGCGCACCGAACTGTGCGACAAGCTGCCCAGCGAGCTGCGCACCGGGCGCCATGCCCAGCCCGGCCGGCTGGTGCTGACCAGCCCGGACGGCTACCTGGCCGCCTTCGCCGCGGCCGAGGTCGCGGCGGCCCGGGTCGCGGCGGCTGGTGTCGCCGCGGCCGGGCCCGGCGGCGCCGAGGTGCTGGCGCTGGACGGCGGGACCGACGGCTGGGCCCGGTCGGGCCGGCCGCTCGAGTCCGGCCCGGGCGAGCTGCTCTCGCCCGACGTGGACGTCTACCGGCGGCCCTACGAGGGCACCGCGGCGGACCCCGGCGCGATGCAGGCCTACCTGGACTGGGAGTACGGGCTGGTGGCCCAGCTGGAGCGGGACGGGACCCATCACTTCCAGGTGCTCACCTGAATCGGCGGGCATGCTGAAGGTAAGTTGTCCGCGAGATTCGCGGATGGGCTACCGTGATCATGAAAATTTGCCTTTAGGGGACCCGCAATGCGCCTCACGGTGAAGTCGGATTACGCCATCCGCGCCCTGGCCGAACTGGCCGCCCGGTCACCGGAAGGGAAGCTGGTCACGGCGGAGGAACTGGCCGACGCCCAGGGCATCCCGCGCCGGTTCCTGCTCGGCATCCTGGCCGAGCTGCGCAAGGACGGGCTGGTGATGAGCCACCGCGGGGTCGACGGCGGATACGCGTTCGCCCAGTCGCCCGCCGACATCACGCTGGCCAACGTCATCCGCTCGGTCGACGGCCCGCTGGCCCAGATCGGCGACGACCGGCCCGGCGAGATCCGGTACGCGGGAGCGGCCACTGTCCTGGCTGACGTGTGGGTGGCCGTGCGAGCCAGCCTGCGGCTGGTGCTCGAGGAGGTCACGCTGGCCGACCTGGCCGCGGGCAAGCTGCCGCCGACCGTGGACAAGCTGACCCGCGACCCGGACGCCTGGCAGCCGCACTGACCCTGCACTCGGCCACTGCGCCAGGCCACCCCAGCGCCAGGCCACCACTGCGCCAGGCCACCCCGGCGCTAGGCCACCCTGGCCCGGCCGGCCTGCTCGCGGACCAGCGTGATGATGGTGGCGTAGTCGGCGGTGTCGGCCTCGCGGTCGTAGCCGCGGATCAGCAGCGTGCTGACCCCGATGGCCACGTAGTCCAGCAGCGCCTCGGCCACCTGCTCGTAGCTGCCCACCAGCGCCGTCGAGCTGCCGCCCGCGCCCGGCGTCGCGGCCAGCGGGGTCCACAGCCGCTTGTCGTGGATCTCGGCCTCGGCGGCGAACCGGCGCAGCCGCCGGGACCCCTCGGCCCCGGCCGGGCTGAGCAGCCCGCCCGCGCGGGCCTGCCCGGCCTCGAGGATCCGCCGGGCCCTGGCCCAGGCCTGCTGCTCGGTGGCGGCCGCGATCGGCCGGAGGCTGACGCTGTACCGCGGTGACCGGCCGTGCGGCGCGGCGGCGGCGCGGACCGCGGCCATCCGCTCGGCGATGGCGGCGAGCGGCTCGCCCCAGAACGCGTAGACGTCGGCGTGCCGGCCCCCGACCGCGACGGCGCCGGCGGAGGCGCCCGCGAAGTACACCGGCAGGCGGCCGCCGGCCGGCCGGACCGCCGACCGGCCTCCGCTCACCCGGTAGAACTCGCCCGCGTAGTCGAACGGCTCGGCGCGGGCCCACTCCAGCTTCACGACGTCGAGGAACTCGCCGGACCGCCGGTACCGGGCCGCCTTGTCGCTCGAGTCGCCGTCGCGGGCCTGGTCGGCGTCGTCGCCGCCGGTGATGACGTGCATGGCCACCCGGCCCGGGTGAAAGGCGTCCAGGGTGGCGTACTGGCGCGCGGCGACGGTGGGGGCGACGAAGCCGGGCCGGTGGGCCAGCAGCACGCCGAGCCGCGAGGTCGTGGTCAGCACCTGGTTGGCGACGGCGAACCCGTCCGGGGAACTGGAGGAGTGACCGACCAGCAGCCGGTCGAACCCGGACTCCTCGTGCAGGCCCGCCATCCGCGCCGGGTACTCGGGGTCGGCGCTCAGGTCCGATGCGCCGTTGACCAGCGATCCGATGAACTCGATCGCCATCTGGCTCCTCTCGCCTTGATCGGGTGCCTGCTCATGAACCATACTCGTTCATGTTGATCTGAATTATAGAGAATATTCGGACATTAGGGAAGATGGCGCAGGGAGAGCAGCTCATGCCCGTGGAGTTCATCGGCATCGCGCACACCGCCGACCAGTCGGAGACCATCACCCAGGTCGGCCCGGCCGTGCAGCCCGACTACCTGTACCGGCTGGCCGCCGCGCACGAGCAGTCCGGCTTCGACCGGGTGCTGGTCGCGCACAGCTCGTCCATGCCCGACGGGTTCATCGTGGCCGACCAGGTCCTGAACGCCACGATCCGGCTCGGGGTGCTGCTGGCCCACCGGC
>JBOHCO010000171.1:0-2259 GCA_050698895.1 Streptosporangiaceae bacterium | reverse complement strand
GGGCTCGGCGCCGGCCGAGCCGGGCTCGCTGCCGGGCGGCGGTGAGCACCGGCCCGAGGCCGGCCCGCGGACGGGGATGACGCTGCCGGGCGGCTGGACACGCGACAGTGCGGCCGACATGGCCGAGGTGGCCGGCGGTGGCGGGCCGTTCGGGTCTGATGATCGGGGTGCGGCCGAGGCCCGGGGCGGGGACTGGGACGGCCCGGGCGAGGCGTCGCCGGTAACCGTCAGCGGGGGCGATGACCCTGGCGATGGCACCAGGGCCGAGGACTGGCTGAGCCACTTGCGCGGCAGCGGGCTGGGGCCCGTTCATGAGACTGGCCGGGTGGCCCCGTCGGAGCCGGCCGCCGCACCGCGGGCTCCGGCACCCGCGGCCGACTACGAGTCGCTGGCCGCTCCGGCGGCGGCCAGTTACTGGCCTCCCGCCGCTCCGGCTTCTCCGGCACCGGCCGAGTACGGGCCGCCGGTCCCGGCTGAGTACGGGCCGCCGGTGCCGCCGGAGCGGCCCGGCTACGGCTCGCCGGCCGGCCTGCCGCCGGCCGCGGCACCCGCCGGATATGAGCGTCCGGTCGCGCCGCGCCCGGCCGGTTACGGGTCGCCGGCCAGGCCGAACCCGGCCGGTTACGGGCCGCCGGACTATGCCGATGAGGGCTGGCGGCTGGACGGCTCTGAGTCGCACGGTCACCGTGCGGCGGCCCAGCCGCCGGGGGCGCCGGAGATTCATCATCCGGCAGCCGGGCGGCGTCACGACACCGGGCAGCAGCCGGCCTACGACACGGGCCAGTGGCGCGCGTTCGAGTTAGACCAGCCGCCGCCGACCGGCCGCGAGACGTAGGGCAGCCGGGCTAGACCTGTCTATACCGGGTCGCGCCACTTGGCCCGGAAGGACTCGGTGAGCTGGTCCGCCTCGGACTCGCTGACCCGGACCAGTTCCGCGCCGACGTCGCCGTACTCCCACTCGATGATCGCCGAGTCGGGCTGCCAGCTCAGGTCCTGGCGCAGCGTCTCGTCGACCGGGCCATCGGCTGCGAATGTGCGGCGGGCCAGGCCTGACGCGGCCCGGACGTTGCGGGTCACGGTCACGATCGCGTAGTAGTGCATCTGCGCGGCCATCGCTACCTGGTATCCGCCCGGAAGTCGCCTATCTCGGCGCAGCGGACCGGCGCGCGGGACGCCGCCGCCTCGGCGGCCTGGCGGGCGCGCAGTTGCACGCGCTCGGCCGGCGGGGTTCGCGGGTCGGTGATCCGCAGGTAGGCCTCGTGGGTGCGCTGGAGCACGTCCCAGCTCGACGGGGTGTGGAACTGCACCTCGAACGCCAGGTCGTGGGCCGGGTCACGCCAGCGCGTCTTGATGCCCTTGACCTCGTGGTTTTCCCACAGGTTGCGCCGGGCTTCCAGCTCGAAGCCCTGGGCCTTGAGCCGGCGGTGCACCAGCCAGGTGCCGTCGGTGTAGTCCTGCGGCTCGAACACGAACGTGTACCGGGCCGCGTCGTAGATCTCGTCCGCGAGTTCCCTGGCCGGGATGCCGGGGTTCCGCTCGATCATCCGGGCCAGCTTTTCCTGGTATCGCTCGGGTGACTTGAGCGAGTTCTCCTCGCTGTCGGGCGCCAGCCGACCGTGGGGCAGGTAGGCCTCGACCCGGCGCATGGCGGGGGTCAGGCCGCTCTCGCCGTAGCCGCCGAACATGTTGCGGCCGTCGGCGGCGCGGTACTTCTCCAGCGCCTCCCCGGCGATCTTCTCCTGCTCGGGGGTGAGCCGGCGGCCGAAGCCGGCCCGCGTGCCGTTGGCCGCCGGCCTGCCGTTGGCGGTCGCGTGCTCGCCGCTGGCCGGGCGCTCGCCCGCGGCACCGTTGGCCTGGTTAGTGGCATCGAGACCCGGCTCGGACTCGGCGTGGCCGTTCCGGCCGGGAGCCGGGTCGAGGTGGCGCCAGTCGGCGTCGAACACGCTGGACGGACTGGCGGTCCGGCCGTTGCGCGCGGAGGGCTCGCCGGTGGTCGGGTCGGCCTCGCGGGAGGTTTCCGTGTCGTAGGGGTCGGTCGCGTCGGGGGGCAGCGCGGTGGCCGAGGGCAGGCCGCCGTTGCGGGCGGAGCCCGCGCCGTCGCCGGTGTGGTCGGCAGCGGCCCCGTTGGCGTACTCGGCCGACCCGTGGTCGGCCCGCTGGGGGTCGTCGAGGCCCAGGGTTGTCCCGTTGCGGCCGGTCAGCCACGGGGATGCGGGCCGGGAGCCCGGCTCGGCCGCGCCGTTGCGGGCCGCTGGCGGC
>JBOHCO010000170.1:0-2086 GCA_050698895.1 Streptosporangiaceae bacterium | reverse complement strand
GTTGGGCTCCCAGTAGGCGCCGGTGTCCCCGGTCACCGTCAGCGGGGCCAGCCCGCCGGGGAAGGTGTACTCGCCGTCATCGGGGAAGGCCATCTGCGTCCAGGCCTCCCAGTCGGCCACCGGCGCGTTGATGTCCATGGACCGCGGCTCGGTGCGCAGCAGCGTGGCGCCGAGGCGGGCGTGGACCCGCTGCCACGGGTCGAAGGGCAGGCGGTCGGGCCGCTGCCAGCGGGCGTAGCGGTCGATGGGGATCAGCGGGTAGCGGTCCTTCCACGACGGGCGGACCGGCGCCACCAGCGGGCCCAGCCCGTGCTGCCGGGCGACGCCGGCCATGGCCATGATGATCAGGCCGCTCAGCCCGCCGCCCTGGTAGTCGGCCGCGACCTCGGCGGCCAGCGCGGACAGCGCCGTGGGCGGGCCGGGCTCGGTGACGGCCTGGATGCCGACCGCGTCGATGCCGGCGGCCAGGCTCTCCAGCGTGCCGTCCCAGCGGAACGGGATGGTCCGGCCCCGGCCGATGATCTGGTCCGAGCGCCGGTCAGTGAACAGCACCTGGAGGTGGGCGTACCGGGGGAACAGCTCGCCGAAGTACCGCCCGGTGTGGTTGCCGTGCTGGTTGTATTCCGGCCACACGTCGCGGAACATGCCCTGCTCCCGGACCGTGGCCCACAGGTCGGGCCGCTCCTCGGCGGTGAACACCGCCAGCCAGTCCGGCGCGCCTGAAGGTGCCTGCACGTGTGGCACTGTATCGCCGGCGCCCGGCGCCCGGCGCCATGCGGCAGGTCGGCCGCGATCACGCCGGGTGCGCCGGCACCGGCAGCGGCCGCTCGTCGACGATGCGCTTCATGACGATCGTGGAGGTGAGCCGCTGCACGCCGGGCAGGGTGGCCAGCTTGGTGTCCCGCAGCGCCTGGTAAGCGGCCAGGTCGGCGGTGACCACCCGGACCAGGTAGTCGGGGTCGCCGAACAGCCGCTCGGCGTGCCGGACCTCGGCCACCCGGGCCAGGCCGGTCTCGAACGCCTCGATGGTGGCCGCGTCCTCCCGGTCCATGGTCACGTTCACCAGCACCTCGAACCCCAGGCCGATGGCGTCGGCATCGACCACGGCGCGGTACCCGAGGATCACCCCGGTCCGCTCCAGCTCGCGCAGCCGCCGGTGGCACGGCGCGACGCTGAGCTGGACCCGCTGGGCCAGCTCGGTCACCGTCAGGCGGCCGTCCGCCTGGAGCTCAGCAAGCATCTTGCGGTCGATGGCGTCCATGAGCCTAATCCTTGCCCGGTGTCAGCGATGACGGCATAAAGCCGCAATCAATTCGCTCTCTAGCTACTGTAATTTAGCCATCGGACCCGGAAAAGACACGATAATTAACAAGGGCCGAGGTCATGGCGGACGTGCTTGGCTACCTGCCGATCATCGCCACCATCCTGGCCATGCCCCAGTTCCTGCCGCAGATCCTCAAGCTGCGCCGGACCGGCGACACGACCGGCGTCTCCTGGGCCTGGGCCATGCTCACCAGCGTCAACAGCGCGGCCTGGCTGGCCTGCTTCGTGCTGTCCGGATTCTGGAGCGCGCTGGCCGCCGCGTCGGCCGCGGTGCTGCTGGCCGGTGTGCTGGCCGTGCTGCTCGCCCGCCGCGGCCAGCGCACCCGCCGGGCCACGATCCTGATCACCGGGTGGTCGGCGGCGCTGATCGTGACCGGTGCCGGGGCCGGGCGGATCGCCCTGGGCACCCTGCTCGCCGCCGCGTTCGCCGGCCAGGTGGCGCCGTCGATCTGGTCCGCGTACCGGACCGCGCATCCCACCGGCATCTCGCGCGGCACCTGGCTGCTCATCCTGGGCGAGCTGGCCTGCTGGGCGGCCTACGGCGCGGACAAGTCCGACCCGCGCCTGATCACCCTGGGCGGCCTGGGCGTGGTGGCCAGCGTGCTGATGCTGGCTCGCGCGGCCTGGGCGGGACGCCGGTCAGGACAGGGCACCTCAGGACGGAGCACCTCAGGACGGAGCACCTCAGGACGGAGCACCTCAGGACGGAGCACCTCAGGACGGAGCACCTCAGGACAGGGCACGTCAGGAGGCGGTGGCCGCG
>JBOHCO010000169.1:0-5300 GCA_050698895.1 Streptosporangiaceae bacterium | reverse complement strand
CCGCGTCACCGACCTGGTCGGGAGCGTGCACCCGGTGCGCCCGGCTGAGCGCCCCGGCGTTGGCGAACCACGAGGCCGAGGTGGCGTTCCCGCCGTGCAGCAGCACCAGCGGCGGCGCGTCCGGCGGTCCGCACACCTGCACGTGGGTGGTCCCGAAGGCGCCCGGCACGTCTACGGCGCCGGTGTCGGCGGGCCACCGGGCCAGCGCCTCGGCGTAGCGGGCGCGGAAGGCGGCCGCGAGCTGGGGCGACCGGAATCGTGTCGTCAGCTCATCCGTGGCCTGGACCATGGGCAACCTCCTAGCAGGTGCATGACAGATCTCTCGCTCAACGATAGTCTCGCTGAGCGAGAGATATTGCGGAAGGGGGCGGCGGGTATGGACGAGGGCGACCCCGGATTGCAGCTGTTCCACCGGCTGCGGCGGCTCACCGTGGAGCTCGAACTGTCCCGGACCGAGTTCGCCCGCCTGCACGGGCTGCACGCCACCGACCTGCGGGCCCTGATCGCGCTGCTCGACGCGGGCCGGGCCGGCCGGCGGGCCACGCCCGGCTGGCTGGGGGAGCAGCTCGGCCTCAACTCGGCCGGGACGACGACGCTCATCGACCGGCTGGAGCGGCTGGGCCACGTCCGCCGGGTGCGCGACACTCGCGACCGGCGCAAGGTGTTCCTCGAGGTCACCCCGGGGGCCGTCGAGCTGGGCTGGGCCTTCTTCGGCCCGCAGATCGGGGCCATGGTGGCCGGGATGGGCTCGTTCACGGGCGCCGAGCTGGCCACCGTGGGGCGCTTCCTCGACGCTCTGTCCGATGTCGCGGTCCGACATCGCGGTCCGCCAGCGTGACAGTCAGGCTGGCTAGGATCGGACCGTGGACGCGGTTGCTCAGGTTGAGGCGCTGTATACGGCGTACCAGGCACGAGACTGGGTGCGCGCGGCGGGCTACCTGCACCCAGACGCGGTCGTGGAGATGCCGGCCACCGGCGAGCGGCTGGACGGCCGGGACGGCGTGATCGAGTTCCAGCGCTCCTACCCCGAGCCCTGGGGCACCCTGACCGTGCTCCGGGTGCTCGGCGACCCGCTCGAGTGCGCGGCCGAGGTCGAGATCGTGGACCCGGCCGGCCAGCGGTTCGTCATGGCCGCGTTCTGGCGTCAGCGCGGCGGCCTGCTGCGCGACGGGGTCGAGTACTGGGTCACCGTCGGCGGCGATCGCCCGCCGCCCGGCCGGCCGACCTCGTTCGCCGCGCCGCCGGGCTAGGCGGATGGACACCGGCCCGGACCACCGGGACGGTCCGGTCGGCTTCGACCTGGACCTGACCCTGATCGACTCCCGGCCCGCGATCCTGGCTGCCTGGGAGCACCTCGCGCAGGACACCGGCGTGGCCATCGACCTGGCCGCCGTGGACGCCCGGATGGGCCTCAAGCTCGAGGACGAGGCCGCCTACTGGTTCCCGCCGTCCGAGCTGGACCGGGCCGCCGACGACTACCGGCGGCACTACGTCCGGCTCGCCCCCGCCCTGACCACCGCGCTGCCCGGCGCCGCCGCGGCGCTGGACGCCGTCACCGCGACCGGGGCCACCGCGGTGATCATCACCGCCAAGCACCCCGTCTCCATCGGCCCCAGCCTGACCGCGGCCGGGCTGCCCGACGCCGAGATCTACGCGCACGTGCACGGACCGGAGAAGGCCGCGGTGCTGGAGCGCCTCCGGGCCGCCGTCTACGTGGGTGACACCCCGGCGGACATGGCGGCGGCCCGGTCCGCGGGCGCCCGCGCGGTCGGCGTCCTGACCGGCTCATTCGATGTAACAAAGCTCCTCGCGGCCGGCGCCCATGACGTGCTGGCCACGCTCGAGGGATTCCCGGCCTGGTACGCGTCCTTCCGGGCCGGTGCCCCGTCCTGAGCCGGCCACGCTTACCAGCGGTCGAGCAGCGGCCGCAGCTCGGCCAGCCGGCTGATCACCGCGTCCGGCGCCGCCCCAGGATGGGCCGGCACGTCGCTGTTGGGCACCAGCACCGCCCGCATCCCGACCCGCTGCGCCCCGTGCACGTCATCGAACGGCCGGTCGCCGACGAACACGCAGCCCTCCGGGCCGGCCACGTCCACCGCCGTCATGGCGGCCCGGAACGCCTCGGGGTGCGGCTTGGTCCAGTCGATCTCGCTGGTGTAGACCGCGCCGTCGATGAGCCCGAGCACGCCGTCCCGGCGGAAGATCTCCTCGTGCCAGTCGCGCGGCCAGAACGTGTTGGACAGCACGCCCACCTTGATCCCGCGCTCGCGCAGGTGGCCCAGCAGCGCGGGGGCGTCCGGGTCGATGTAGGTGTGCGGCTCCCAGGCCCTGGAGTAGCTGGCCAGCAGGGCCTCGCTCGGGGTCACCCCGGCCCGCTCGAACACGCGGCTCAGCGTCGAGCTGCGCTGCTCGGTGGTGGCCAGCCGCCACAGCTCCAGCTCGGCCGCGTGCACGGCCGCCGCCACCTCGGCCGCCCTGGCGGCGGCGTAGTGGTCGGCGCAGACCGACCGCCACAGCCCGCCCACGTCGACGGTGTGCCACGGGGTCAGCGTCCCGCCCCAGTCGAAGATCACTGCCCGCACGGCCATGCCAGGCATCATAATCACGACCCTGACCAGGGCAGAGTTAGTGGGTCTTTCCTGAAAGCCTCTCCCGTCCCATGCTGAAAGGTAGTAACAGAGGATTTAGCCTCATCGTCGCCGCGCGGATGGCTGGCGTTCTCGTAGCTGGCTGACCATGACCGGGGCCGAACCTATCCAGGCTGGTAGGCAGGGAGGAAGCATGCGACAGCAAGACCGCAGAAGACTCAGCGGGTTCAGGCTGGCGGCAGCGGCCGCGAGCGTGACGCTGGTCGGAGGGCTGTGTGCCATCGGCGGGAGCGCGGCCGGGGAGGCGTCGGTGACGCACCCCGCGAATCCCGCGAATCCCGCGAGTCCCGCGCAGCGGGTGGCGTCCTGCCACCTGGGCCACGGCATCAAGCACGTGGTCCAGATCGGCTTTGACAACATCCACTTCTTCCGGGACAACCCGAACGTCCCGTCCGATCTCGAGCTGATGCCGAACCTGATGCACTTCATCGACAACAACGGCGTGATGCTGTCCAACAGCCACACGCCGCTGATTGCCCACACGGGCGATGACCTGCTGACCACGGCCACCGGCCTGTACGGCGACCGGCAGGGCGACGGCATCGCCAACGACTACCAGACCTACAACCCGGACGGCACCACCGACTCGGCGACCGTCTTCACCTACTGGAACGACGCGATCGACGACACGTCGTCCACGCCGACCACGGGCCACGACACCAACCCGAACCTGGTCTACAGCAAGACCCCGCCGGCCACCACGGCCCCGGCCCCCAAGCCAGACAAGGTCGCCCCGGCGCCCTGGGTCCCCTACACCAGGGCCGGCTGCAACGTGGGCGAGATCGCCACGGTGAACCAGGAACTGGAGAACCCCAACCCGGACCTGGCCGAGGTGTTCGGCAAGAACTCGCCCGAGGAGAAGCAGTACCTGGCCGACACGGACTCGTTCAAGGACCCGGAGACGGCTGACTACGCCGGCCTGGGCGTGCACTGCGCTCGCCACAACGCGTTCTGCGCCGATGCCACGGCGGTGAAGTTCGGGGAGACCAAGGCCACGCACACCGCGGTGGCTGACCGGCTGCCCGACGAGCCGGGCGGCTACCGCGGCTACCAGGCCCTGTTCGGCAGCCGGTACATCACGCCGGCGATCAGCGGCGGCCAGGACAGCCTCAAGCACCACGGCTTCGAGGTCACCAACGCCGCGGGCAACCTGGTCGACGAGAACGGGAACCAGATCAACGGCGCGTTCCTGACCAACCACCCCGGCTTCCCCGGCTACGGCGGCATCAACGCGTCGCAGTCGCTGGCCTACGCGGCCGACATGCTGGAGGGCGGCGTGCCCGTGGTCAACCTGTACATGGCTGACCTGCACGGCAACGAGGAGATCCCGGCCCTGTCCGCGGACTGCAAGAGCGCGCCCGACGCGCTGGGCAGCGGCAGCGCCTGCTACATCGCCCAGGCCCAGTACTACAACGCGGCGTTCGGGACGTTCCTCAAGCGGCTGGCCGCCGACGGGATCACCCAGAAGAACACCCTGTTCGTGGTCAGCTCCGACGAGGGCGACCACGAGGCCGGCGCCAACGTCCGCCGCGCGATCAAGCCCACCCCGGCGACCTGCAACGGCGCGACGGTCAGCGGCGACACGGTGACCCCGGCGACCGAGTGCACCTACCCGGCCGGCTCGTTCGGCGAGCTGGACGTCAACGCCACCGGCCTGCTGTCCTCGGAGACGGGCAATACCACCCCGTTCAGCATGGAAGGGGACACCGCGCCCGAGTTCTACCTGACCGGTAACCCCGGGCCGAACACCAGCACGGTCCGCACCTTCGAGCGCGACGTGGCCAAGCTGAAGGCGGCCGACCCGTACACCGGCAAGGGCCAGTTCAAGCTGGCCAACTACCTGGCCAACCCGGTCGAGGAGGGCATCCTGCACTTTGTGGACGCCGACCCGGCCCGCACCCCGACCCTGGCCACGTTCGCCCGGCCGGACTACTTCATCCAGCCGACCGCGGTGTCGGGCTCGAACTGCTTCGGCGCGGACGTCTGCCAGAACACCGGGTTCGCCTGGGACCACGGCGACTACGCGGCGGAGATCAACACCAACTACGTCGGCTTCGTCGGCCCGGGCGTCAAGCACCTCGGCGTGGACGGCCCGGCCGCCAACAAGGGCACGACCTCGTCGGGCCCGGACAGCGGCCAGATCGAGGTGGCCGACGACCACTTCAGGGGCCCGTGGGTGGATGAGGCCGACATCCGGCCGACCATCATGTACCTGGCCGGGCTGCGAGACGACTACCAGGTCGACGGCCGGGTGATCTCGCAGATCCTGAGCCACCCGGACGCCGCGCTCCGGCCGTCCGCCGTGACCACCCTGGGCGAGTGCTACAAGCAGCTCAACTCCAGCGTCGGCGACTTCGGCGCGGAGACGCTGATCGCCTCGACCAGGGCCATCGAGAGCTCGGCCAAGGGCGACAAGACGTTCTTGTCGGTCGACAGCAAGCTGCGGTCGCTGGAGATCGCCAGGGACCGGCTGGCTGAGCAGATCAAGGGTGAGCTGGCGGCGGCGGCGTTCGCCGACCGCCGGGTCTCCGGCGCCGGGGCCCAGACGAGGACCTGCGAGGGTCTCATCGCCCAGGCGACCAGGCTGGCCGCGTCCAGCTAGGCCCGGCCGCGCGCACATGGTCGGCCGCCCGGAGCAACGGCGCTCCGGGC
>JBOHCO010000168.1:0-5842 GCA_050698895.1 Streptosporangiaceae bacterium | reverse complement strand
GGCCCAGGCCGGGCGGGCGGCGGGCGGGCGGGCGGGGGCCGGACGCCAGAGCCCCACCCGCTCCCGGCGGAGCATGACGACGAGCCCGGCGATGCCGGCCGCCGACAGGGCGAGCAGGGTCACCAGGATGACGAGCAGCACGCTGGTGATGACGGCCGCAGCCGAGCTGATGGCCGCGGCCGTCAGCACTACGGCGGCGATGGCGGCGGGGGTGGATACGTCGGTGGATGCCTTGGTCTTGCACATCTTCTGACCACCTGGGAACGCGGGACTGACCTTTCCCGGAGCGCGCGGTGCGCCTCGGGCAAGGCCCGGCTAGGGCCGTGCCCGGCGTCGACGCTGAGCACCGGGGACGATGAGATTCGCGACACCGGGGGCAAGCGGCGCGGAATCGTGCCCACCTTCAGTGGAAACCACCCGAGCCGCTCTGGCAAGAGGGAATACCCCGGCCCGGCTAGCCTGTCGTCATGGACGCTGTCGCCATGGACGCTCCCGGCGACGAACGCGGCGGACCCCAGGCCCGGATCCAGGCCCAGCTCTCGGTCCGGCACGGCCGCGCCGCCGTGGAGTTCTACCAGACCGCGTTCGGCGCCGTCGAGCGGTACCGGGTCGGCGGCACCGACGCCCACGAGCCCGTGGTGGCCCAGCTCTCGGTCGGCGACTCCTGGTTCTGGGTCGCCGACGAGTCCCCCGAGCACGCCAACTTCAGCCCGCCCTCGCTGGGCGGCGGCACCGTGCGGATGCTGCTCATCGCGGCCGATCCGCAGGCGCTGATCGCGCGGGCCGTCTCCGCCGGCGCCAGGGAGGTGTACCCGGCCGCGGAGGCCCACGGCTGGCTGCTCGGCCGCATCGAGGACCCGTTCGGCCATCACTGGGAGATCGGCCGCCCGCTGGCTGCCTGGCCGCCCGCGCACTGACCGGCGACGGGCCAATGACCGGCGGTCAGCTAGCCCGCCCTGGCGGTCAGCCGCCCCCGTGCCTGCGGGCCAGCCGCCGGGAGTGGTGGCGCGAGCCGCGGCCGTCGGCATAGCTGTCGTACAGGTCTTCAGCCCGGCGGTCGGTCTTCCGGGTCATGAACCGTTCCTGGAACCGGACCAGGGCGACGAACGCGTAGCCAGCGAACACCAGCAGGCCAGCGATGATGACGTACTCCCACCACATCCTGATCACCTCGATCCGCAGCGCCTTTGCCGCCGACCCTCGACTTCTCTGATCTGACCCTCGGCTACCCAGGCTGGCCCGGCTCATGCCCCCCGCCTGGCCGTGGCATCCTTGGTGGAGGCGGCCCGAGCCCGGAGCCGATAGCGGCCCGTCACGGTCCGATTCACCGCAGCAGGAGGTTGTACATGGCCAGGCCCAGCCGGTACGCGGCCGCCGCGGGGCTGATCGGGCTGGCGGTATGCGTCACTGACGCCGTATCCAAGGCCCTGGTCGTCGCCGACATCTCGCCGTACCGGCCCGTGCGCCTGCTCGGCGGGCTGCTCACCCTGGACCAGGTCCGCAATCCCGGCGCCGCGTTCGGCCTCGGCCGGTCCTACACCGCGATCTACGCCCTGGTCGCCGTGGGCGCGCTGATCGCCATCCTGCGCGTCTCCCGACGGCTGCGCAGCTGGCCCTGGACCATCGCGCTGGGCCTGCTCCTCGGCGGCGCCGCCGGCAACCTGCTCGACCGGCTGTTCCGCTCCCCCGGACTGCTGCGCGGCTTCGTGGTCGACTGGATCAAGGTGCCGCTTCTCGCGCAGTCGTTCAATATCGCCGACTCCTGCATCGTCATCGGCGTTGCCCTGCTGGCCCTGGCCAGCCTGCGCGGCTGGCGCCTCGAAGGCAACAGCGCATCGCGCAGCCAGCCGTCTCCGGCGCGGCCTGATTCCGATGTGGCCAGCTCCCGATGACGGACGTCACCCTGCGGCTCGGTTAGACAGGGCTCTGATCAAAATCGGCGGCCGTGATGCCATCCGGGTGCCCGGGTGGCCACTGGACCAGCTCGATCCGGTAGCCGTCGGGGTCGCAGACCCAGGACGTGTGGGGGCCGACCGGTCCGCCGGGAAGCTCGATCGGGCCGGGCCGAAGTCCGCCACGGGTCAGATCGGCGATGGCGGCAGCGAGATCCTCGACCTGGATGCCCAGGTGGCTGAAGCCGGTGCCGAGCTGCACCGGGTCGTCGCCTGGCCGGTGAACCAGTTCCAGCGAGACGACTTGCTCGGCCGGGAACTTCAGCATGACCAGCGTGGCCGGGCCAGCGATGTCGACGCGGCCCACCTCGCCGTACCCCAGCGCGGCGTAGAACGGCAGGGAGATCGTCAGATCGCTGACGCGAAATGACGGATGCAGGGTCTTCACAGCCGGATCCCTTTCTCGGTGTCTCGCTGACGCGACCGTGCCGCACACAGGACGCCGGTCCCCACCCCGGCGTGACACCCGCGATCGGTGGTGTTCGTCACGTCGCCACGCTGTCACACCGATCCGGTCGCCGGCATCCTGTGTTCGTTCAGGACCGCGGCACGCAACACCACAGGAGGCCATCATGCAGAAAGCGAAGATCGCCGTGGCCGGCGCCACCGGACGGCTCGGGCGTCACGTCGTCGACGTGCTCAGCGAAGCGGGGCACGAGGTCGCCCCAATCGCCCGGTCGGTCGGCGTCGATGTCATCACCGGGGACGGCCTCGCCGAGGCGCTGCAGGACGCCCTCGTCATCATCGACGTCACGGCCAGCCCCAGCTCCGAGCAGGGGCCCGCGACCGAATTCTTCACCACCGCAGCCAGGAGCCTGCAGCAGGCGGGCGAGCGGGCCGGCGTGGCCCGGTACGTGGTGGTTTCGATCATCGGGATCCAGGCGACCACCGGCGGCTACGGGTCGGCCAAGCTCGCCCACGAGCAGGCCGTGCTGGCCGGCCCGGTGCCCGCGAGGATCCTGCGCGTTGCGCAGTTCCACGAGCTCGTCGGCCTGCTCATGGACATGGGCCGGCAGGACGACGTGATCTACCTGCCCGAGATGCGCACCCGGATCATCGCCGCCCGCACGGTCGCCGAGGCCCTCGCCGCGATGGCGGCCAGCTCCCCGGCCGAGTTCGCGGGCGCCGTGGCGGCCGAGTCCGCCGGGGCGCCGATCCCGGAGCTCGCGGGCCCGCGCGAGGAGAACCTGGCCAGCCTGGCCCGGCTGGTCGCGGCCCAGCGCGGCGACCAGGTCCGGATCGAGGAGGTGCGGGCGGCTGATCCGGACAGTCAGGCGGCCGCGGACGGCTCGCTGCTGCCGGGACCGCACGCCAAGCTGGCCGGGCCGACGTTCGAGGAATGGCTCGCTACCCAGCCAGACCCCGCCGGGGCAGCCTGAGCATCGCGGCCTTGCTGGGGATCGACCGGAAGGGAATCGGCAGCGGCTGGGTCACGGCGGTGCGGCGGGCAGGGCTGGCCGGCTGTCGCCGGCCAGTCGGCGCAGCATCCGCCGCCACAGCGCTCGCCACCGGCCGGGCCGGCGGGCGGGCCGGGCGGAGACCGAGCCGCTGCTGACCCGGCCGGTGACCTTCACCCGCAGCTCCACCGGGGCGCCAGGCTCGGCGGGCGGGGCCACTACCCTGACGCTGCCGCTTTTCACCGTCACCTCGTCGGCGTCCACCACGATGCCAGGCCGGGTGATGAGCTTCAGGCTGCCGCTGGTGATCTGGGCGTTGATTCGCAGCTCCGGCACGGCGATCACGGCCTGCCGGAAGTCGAGCCGGACCGAGCCGCTGCCGATGTCGATCTCCAGGTGCCGGGGCACCACCCACGAACTGTCCCGCCTGGCGCTGCCCGAGCCGCACTCGATGCGCACCAGGTCCGGCACCTCGGTCACGGTCGCGGTGGTCAGGTCGGCGAGGAGCGGCTCGAGGTCGGCCAGCGTGCGAGCGGAGAGCGCGACCTCCAGCCGCTGATCGAGATCGTCCGCAGTGAGCCGGCCATCGCCCGCGGCGGTCCTGAGCACCTCGACAACCCGGTCCCGGTCGGCGTGCGAGGCCAGCAGCCCGGCCGGGCGCCCAGTCTGCTCCGCGGGGAATGCCACCCGCGCAGCCAGAAACGCCGCCTCGACCTGGTAGATCCGCTCCGGCCGGCTGAGGTCCTTCAGCTGGCGCGTCCCCAGCTCCCGCAGGCCCACGCCCTCCGGCAGCTCATCAGACAGCAGCTCCGCCGCTGCTCCGGACACCAGCACCTCGCCGCCGCTGGCGACCGCCAGCAGCCGCGCGGTCCGGTTCACCGCCGGCCCGAAGTAGTCCCCGTCGCGCTCCTCGCAGACCCCGGCGTGCAGGCCCATCCGCACCACGATCGGCCGGCTGGTCGGCCACGACTGCGCAGCCAGGTTCCGCTGCGCCGTCAGCGCCGCGTCGAGCCCGGCCCGGGCGGCGGAGAACGCCGCGCAGAACGAGTCGCCGACCGTCTTGAACACGTAGCCGCCGACCTGCTCGATCGCGTCTCGCAGGATCTCGTCGTGGCGGCGCAGCGCGGCCGCCATCGCGTCCCGCTCGGTGTCCCACAGGCGCGTCGAGCCCTCCACGTCAGTGAACAACAGCGTGACGGTGCCCGAAGGCAAGCCGCTCATCGACGCCCCGCTAGCGGGGATAGCGTCACCGGGACCACCTCCAGACCGTCGATCCCCCCGCAGTCTGCCGGATGCCAGGAGCACACGGGAAGACCTCGCCGGTCTGCGGGCCGGACCGTTGCGGAATGATTCTGCCCAGGCGGCGCGTTGATGATAAGGGACGCGACATATCGTGTTGTGCGGGTGGGCCTGGGCCTGGATGGCGGCAGGCTCTGAGAGGTGAGCGTGATGACCGGTTGGTATGCGGAGCGGGCGCCGGGCAGGCCGGCCCGGACGATGATCGCATCGACGCTGCTCGCGCTGGTGCTGGTGGCGGCCGTGCCGGTGGCGCTGCTGGCCGCCGTGATCGTGATGATGCTAGGACACGTTGTCGTTGGGCTCGCGGTCTTCGGCGGCTCGGTCCTCGCCGCCGTCATAGCGGTGACGCTGGCGGGCATGAGCGGGATGCGGCAGCTGCGCAGGCTGTTCTCGGAGGGCAGCCGGGTCGTGCGGCTGAACGGGAGCCAGTACACCGACGCGGCCGAGCCGGGAGACAGCGAGCACGCCAACTCCGTCAAGCTTGATCGCAGCGAGTACACCGAGGTTCGCTGACCTAGCCCGCCTCCTTAGGGCGGGCACTGCGCCGGCAGTGGCCGCTACCGGGACGGCAGGTCGAGGCCGACCGCCTTGGCGCCCGCCTCGGAAAGCGCCGCCGCCATCATGTCCGCGGCCCGCCCGGCGGCGGACAGCGCCTCGGACACCTCGGCCAGCACATCGTCAGGGTCGCCGCCAGCGCCGCGGACGATCTCCCCGTCCTCACGCTGCACGACCAGGAACCGGGCGAGCTGCTCGCACAGCTGGGGCAGCTGGCCGCCCATCAGCGCCAGCCGGCCGACGACCTCGCGGGCCTCGCCCGGGCCGGCCAGTTCCCCGGCATCGGCCATCAGCTGGTTCAGCGCCCGGACCGCCTCGACCGCCTGCGTGGCGACCTCCCCGACGGTCATCGTGGCGGCCAGCTCGTTCACATACCCCGGCTCAGGATCCGGGCGGGACCGGGCCAGCGCGGCCGCCTCAATGTCATCGCCGGAGCCGTACGGCCGAACTTTCCTGGGCATCTTTCTCCACGGTCGATCTACGGTCAGTCGGTCTGGGGTTAAAGCGCGGGCCGCTGAGTACAGCGGCCCGGAACCCACACTGCAACCTGGCGGCCGCAGCGAGTATTTCCTGGCCAGACACGCACCTGCGATATTCGCGGAACCCAGGACCTTCAGCTTAGACGAGACCAGCAGTCGG
>JBOHCO010000167.1:0-6352 GCA_050698895.1 Streptosporangiaceae bacterium | reverse complement strand
GGCCGGGCTGGTCCGGGCCGGGCTGATCCGGGCCGCGGGCGTTGTCGGCCTGCCTGGCCAGCCGGTGCAGGCGGCAGATGGTCAGCCCGTCAGGTCCGCTGGCCCGGCCGGGCAGCGGCAGCCGGAGCAGGCCGCGCTCCACGGCCATGGCCGCGGCCCCGGTCCGGCTGGGCTGCTCGAGCTTGGCCAGGATGTGCTCGACGTGGGTGGAGACGGTGCGCGGGCTGGCGACCAGGCAGGTCCCGATCTCGGTGTTGGAGAACCCGGCCGTCAGCAGCGTCAGCACGTCGAGCTCGCGGGCGGTCAGCCGGTAGGGCAGCACGGCCAGCTCGGCCTCGACCCTGGTGTCCCCGCCGGGCGCGACGGTCAGCCGGATCCGGTACCAGCCGCCGTCCTCCAGCGGCCAGAAGAAGCTGGCCGAGTCGGCGCCGCAGCGGGCGAACGCGCCGATGTAGGCGTTCAGGGGCCGGGGCGGGTCAGCAACACGACCGGGCCCGGGCGTCGTCACCAGGGAAAGCACCTGCCCGGGACATACGTCAGTTTACGGATTGTGCCGACTGTAGCTGTAAGTAAGGGTGTGGTGCAATCACTGGCGAGATGCGCTCGGATGTTCCTGCGCGAGGCGGAAGGGGCCCCGGGGATGGCACCAAGGAAAACTAGCGTGAGCAGGAAAGACTTCCTGCGCGGACTGGGCGCCGCGGGCGTCGGCGGCCTGGTCGTGGGCGGCGCCGGCGGGTACTTCGGCGGCTCCTCGTCGTCACCGTCGTCATCGGGCGGCAGCAGCGGCGGCAGCAAGGGCCCGATCCTGATCGGCTCGGGCGCCCCGCTGACGGGTGCCTACGCCGGGGACGGCATCATGCAGCTGCGCGGCCAGGAGCTGGCCGTGGCCGAGATCAACGCCAGCGGCGGGGTGCTCGGCCGGCCGCTCAAGCTGTCCTCGCTGGACACCCAGGCCCAGCAGCCCGACGTGATGAAGAACGTGCTCCAGAAGCTGGTCTCGGAGAACGTGGCCGCGATCTTCTGCGGGTTCTGCACTTACAGCTCGGTGGAGTTCCCGGTGGTAGCCCAGGCCGGCATGCCGATGTTCCACGTCAACACCTGGCACGGCAACGTGGACTACGTCAAGCAGCATGGCATCACCAACATCTTCCAGGGCGACCCGTCGGAGACCTGGTACGGCCCCGGCTTCGTCGTGCTGCTGGAGCGCCTCATCGCCAGTAAGCAGTGGGTGCCCAGCTCCAAGACGCTGGCCGTGGTGACCAGCAACGACCCCTACAGCCTGAACATCGCCAACTCCTTCAAGTCCGGGATGGAGAAGACCGGCTGGAAGTCGACGCTGTTCGAGCAGTTCACCGTGCCGCAGGCGGACTACACCGCGACGCTGACCAAGATCCGCGGCAACCCGCCGGGGATCATCTTCTTCAGCGACTACGCGGCCGGCGACGAGGCCGCGTTCATGAAGCAGTTCATCCAGTCGCCCACCCAGTCGCTGGTCTACCAGCAGTACGCCCCGTCGATCCCGCAGTACCTGCAGCTGGCCGGCAGCGCGGCCAACGGCGTGCTGTGGTCGTCGGTGATCGGCATTCTGCAGGACGACCCGGTGGCCTCGCCGTTCCAGCAGGCCTTCCCGGCCAAGTTCCACGCCCAGCCCGGCTTCAGCAACGCGGGGGACCAGTACGACCTGGTCAGGCTCTGGGCCCAGGCGGTGGAGATCGCCGGCGACCCGTTCGACTTCAAGGCCGTGAACGAGGCGGTCAAGAACACCATCTATCGCGGCGTGTGCGGCACCTACCGGTTCCCCGACGACTACCTGACCTGCTACCCCTACCCCGACGAGACCAAGGACCCGAGCCTGGGCATGCCGCACCTGACGTTCCAGATCCAGGACGGCAAGCAGGTGCTGGTCTCGCCCGAGCCCTACACCACCGGCGGCTACCAGCGGCCGCCGTGGCTGAAGAAGTGAGCCAGCCGGACCTGAGCCCGGTGCTGCAGGTCCGGGAGGTCCGCAAGGACTACGGCGGGCTGCGCGCGGTCGCGGACGTCTCGTTCGAGGTGGGCGCGGGGGAGGTGCTCGGCATCGCGGGCCCGAACGGCGCCGGCAAGACCACGCTGTTCGACGTGATCAGCGGGCACACCCACGCCACGGCGGGCGAGGTGCTGCTGGCCGGGAGGCCCGTCACCACCGCGCCGGTGCACGCCCGCACCCGGCTCGGCCTGGCCCGGACCTTCCAGCAGCCGACCGTGGCCCGGTCGCTCACGGTGGCCGAGAACATGCTGCTCGCGGCGGCGTTCGGCCGGCCACGGGCGCAGCGGCGGGGCAGCGGCCGGGCCACGCGGGAGATCGCGGCCGAGTACCTGGAGCTGGTCGGCCTGGCCGGCAAGGCGGGCGAGCGGTCCGACCTGCTCGGCGTCTACGACCGCAAGAGCCTGATGCTCGGCACGGCTCTGGCCACCCGGGCGTCGGCCATCCTGCTGGACGAGCCGTTCGGCGGGCTCAGCCCGGCCGAGATCGACCAGACCATCGAGCTGATCGGCGCGGTCCGGGCCCGCGGGCTGGCGGTGGTCTGCATCGAGCACGTGATGCGGGCCCTCACCGCGGTCGCCGACCGGGTCATGGTCATGCACCACGGCGCGGTGCTGTTCCAGGGCACCCCGGCGCAGATGCTGGCCGACCAGCAGGTCATCGAGGTCTACCTGGGCTCGCGGCACCGCAAGGACAACGGCGCCGGGGCCGGCTCATGAGCGAGCCGGGGGCGGTCGAGCCCATGCTGCAGGTGGCCGGGCTGCGGGCCGGGTACCAGGACAGCACGGTGATCCGCGACCTGAGCCTGACCGTGGCGGCGGGCCAGGTCGCGGTGCTGATCGGACCGAACGGGCACGGCAAGACCACGCTGCTGCGCGCCATCAGCGGGCTGATCACGCCCGCGGCCGGCCGGGTGCTGCTGGACGGACAGGACGTGGCCGGGCGCGCGGCCGAGCGGATCTCCGCCCTGGGCCTGGTCCACGTGCCCCAGGGCGACGGGCTGTTCGCCGAGATGACCGTCGAGGAGAACCTCATGATGGGCGCCTTCCCTTCGGCGTCCTGGCGGGCCCGCAGACGCGAGCTGGCCGGGGTCTACGAGCGGTTCCCGATCGTGGCCGACCGGGCCGGGCAGCGGGCCCGGACGCTGTCCGGCGGTGAGCGCCGCCTGGTCGCGCTGGGCCGGGCGCTGATGCGCCCCTCGCGCATCATGCTCATCGACGAGCCGTCGCTGGGCCTGGCCCCGGTGGCCATCGACGCGGTGTACGAGGCCATCGCCGGGCTGAAGGCGGCGGGCGCCACGATCGTGCTGGTCGAAGAGACCTTCACGCACATCGAGGGCGTGGCCGACGCCGTGCACGTGCTGGAGAGCGGCCAGATCGTGGCCAGCGGGCCGTTCGCGGAGCTGTCGGTGGACCCCGCCATCGTCGAGACCTACCTGGGAAGCCTGTAGCCATGGGGACCGATCTCGTCTCGATCGTGGTCAACACGATCATCCTGGGCTCCATCTACGGCCTGGTCGCCATCGGCATGACGCTGATCTACGGCACGCTGCGCATCCTGGACATGTCCCAGGGCTCGATGGTCATGATCGGCAGCTTCATCGGCTGGGGCGTGCTGGTGGTGGCGGGCTGGAACCCGGTGCTGGCCATCCTGGCCGCCTTCATCGCCACGTTCGGCCTCGGCGCGCTGACCCAGCTCGTCTCGGTGCAGCCGCTGATGAAGCGGCGCAACGCCATCGACTTCGAGATGGTCACGTTCATCACCACCTTCGCGGTCGCGATGGTGCTGACCAACCTGGCCCTGGAGCTGCTCGGCCCGTTCCAGCGCAACGTCACCTCGGTCATCGCGGGCGGGCTCACCATCGACACAGTCGACCTGCCCTACCAGTCGGTGGCCATGGCCGTGGTGTCGATCGCGCTCATGGTGGGCCTGGGCCTGTTCCTGGCCCGATCCCGGTGGGGCATGGCCATCCGGGCCGTGGCCCAGAACCTGGACGCCGCGCGGCTGATGGGCGTGCCGGTCGGCAAGCTCTACCCGCTGACCATGGGGCTGGCCTCGGCGCTGGCCGGGGTGGCCGGGGTGTTCCTGGGCGGCCTGTACTTCGCCTCGCCCAGCGCGGGCGACCTGCCGCTGCTCGAAGCGCTGATCGTGGTCATCTTCGGCGGCCTGGGCAGCCTGCCGGGCACCGTCTACGCCGCCTACGCCATCGGCCTGATCCAGGCCACCGCCGAGGCCATCGTGAGCGTGACCTGGTCGCTGCCCATCCTGTACGGCGTGATCCTGCTGGTCCTGATCGTCAGGCCCTACGGCCTGCTCGGCAAGCCCTCGGAGGCCCGGCTGTGACCGACCGCGCCGTAACCGAGCGCCCGCGGGACCTCCCGGCCCTGGAGCGGTCCGCGTTCCCGTCCATGACGACCGGCCGGTGGACCCTGACCGGCCTGGCCGTAGTGCTGGCCGCATTGATCCCGCTGGTGCTCAGCAGCCAGTACTACCTGAGCGTGATGGTCACCACGCTGATCCTGCTGGTGCTCAACATCAGCTGGAACTTCGTGCTCGGCGTGGCCGGGGTGTGGAACTTCGGTCAGCTCGCGATCTACGCCCTGGGCGGGTACGGCGCGGGCATCATCATGCTGCACAGCTCGGTGTCGCCGTGGCTGGCGCTGCTGGCGGGCGGGGTGGTCGGGACCATCGCCGCCGTGCTGCTGGCCTTTCCCACCCTGCGGCTGTACGGCATCTACACCTCGCTGCTCACATTCGCGTTCGCCGAGGTCATCCAGTACGTGATCCTGAACGACGGATCCGGGCTCACCGGCGGCTCGTTCGGCCTGCCCGCGGTCAGCGGCCTGTTCGGCTCGCTCAGCCCCGGCGCCCAGAACAAGGCCTACTACTGGACGAGCCTGGCCATCGTGGTGGCGGCCACGCTGGCCCTGGCCGCCGTGGGCCAGTCCGGCCTCGGCATCGCGCTGCGCGGCATCAGGGACGCGCCCGGCTACGCGGCCGCCCGCGGCGTGAACCCGCTGCGCTACCGGGTCATCGCATTCGCCGTGTCCGGCTTCCTGGCCGGGATCGCCGGCGGCCTGTACGTGTCGGCCGAGGGCAGCATCGCGCCCACGGTCATGGGCCTGACGCCGATGAGCGTGTACGTGACCATGCTGGTCATCGGGGGCCTGGGCACGTCCACCGGGCCGATCATCGGCACCATCCTGGTCCAGATCGTGGCCACCGTGCTGATCACCCACCCCGGCGCCGAGTTCACCATCCTCGGCCTGTTCCTGCTCGTCGTGGTCATCTTCGTGCCGGACGGCCTGACCGGGCTGATCAGCCGGTACTGGCGCCGGATCAGCGCCTGGGTGGCCGAGGACGAGAGCGCAGACGACCAGCCTGAGGGGAGCACCGATCCGCATGTGGCCTGACGGAGCGCGCTGTGCCGCCGCGTTCACCTTCGATTTCGACGCCGAGGAGGTCTGGATCGGCGAGGACCCCGAGAACGCCGGGCACCCGGGCGTGCTGTCCCAGGGCACCTACGGGGCCAAGGTCGCGGTCCCGCTGATCCTGGACCTGCTGGCCCGGCACGGCGTGCAGGCCACGTTCTACATCCCCGGCCGGGTGGCCGAGCGGCACCCTGAGCGGGTCGCGGCCATCGCCGCCGCCGGCCACGAGATCGCCCACCACGGCTACACGCACACCTCGCCGCACCGGCTGAGCCGGGCGCAGGAGGAGACCGAGCTGGTCCGCGGCCTGGAGATCCTGCGCGGCTTCGGGGCCGAGGTGACCGGCTACCGCGCGCCGTCCTGGGACCTGAGCTCGCACACCCTGGACCTGCTGCACCAGTACGGCCTCAGCTACTCCTCGAACCTGATGGACGACATCCGGCCCTACAAGATCGACAGCCACCCGCTGGTCGAGGTGCCGATCTCCTGGATCCTGGACGACGCCCCGCACTTCTGGTTCGACGGCGCGAGCTGGACCAAGACCATGTGCACGACCGCGCACGTGCGGGCCCTGTGGCAGGAGGAGTTCCTGGGCATCCGGGAGCTCGGCGGGGCCAGCGTGTTCACGATGCACCCGCAGATCATCGGCCGGCCATCCCGGCTGGCCTTCCTGGACTCCTTCCTGTCGTTCGTCACCGGACTCGACGACGTCTGGGTGACCACCACCGCGCAGATCGCGAGCTGCGCGTGAAGGCGGTCGTCACCGGCGCGGCGCGCGGGCTGGGCCAGGCCGTCGCGGCCCGGCTGGCGGCCGGCGGGGCCAGCGTGGCGCTCGTCGACATCAGCCCGGAGGTGACGGATGCCGCCGAGCGCATCGCGGCCGGGCTGGCCCCCGGTG
>JBOHCO010000166.1:0-7545 GCA_050698895.1 Streptosporangiaceae bacterium | reverse complement strand
GGGGTGGCGGGCACGGTCGGGGTGATCGTGGGCGACACGGTCGCAGTGGTGGTGCCGGCCGACTCGATGAGCACCAGCTGAGCCAGGCGATGGTGCCCGCGCACGTGCCCGGCGACGAACACGATGTCGCCCGGCGCCAGCTCGGTTGTCAGGCCGGAAGCCGCCCCAGTCCAGGACAGCGCCGACGTGGGGACGGTCGTCGTGCTGGCCGGGGTGGTCACCGTGGCCATCCTGGCCACTGTCGCCGTGCTGGTCACCGTCACCGTGACCGTGATGCCGCCGGTGGTCACCGACACCGTCGTCGTCCCGGGCTGCGCGGCCGCGGTGCTGTTCAGCATCGAGGTCACCGGGGTACCGCCGGTCACGGCCTGGGCCGCGGTGGTGCTGGTCAGCACCGGCACCGTGGCCCCGGGCACCGTGGTCCCTGGCTGCGCCGGGGCCGTCGTGCTCGGGGTTGCGGTCGGAACGGTCGTGGTCGGCGACGGGGTCGCTGAGGTGGGCATGGGCGTCTCGGTCGTCGCGGTCGGCGCCACATCCTTGACCGCCCTGCCGCCCGTGAGCCGCCAGACCGTGAGCCTGCCGTCGAGGCTCCGCACGATCAGGAAGTGGTGGGTGATGAACACGACCTGGCCGCGCTCGAACGCCAGCCGGCTGAAGCTGTGGTGGTGCCAGAACCCGAACTGGCCGCCGAAGCCGTGGAATGCCCCCAGCTCCCGCAGCGATCGCGTCCGCATGAACGGCGAGGTGCCGGGCGCGGACAGGCCGTTCATGGCCGAGTCCAGCATCGCCCCGTTCCCGTTCTCGCCGAAGCCGAACTGGAAGGCGCTGTCGTGGACGGTGGTGGACTGGTGAGTCAGCGCCACTCCGCCGGTCACCCCGCCGGCGAGAACCAGGGCGCCGACGGCGGCCTTGACCTTCCAGGCCGGCGAGCGACCGTCATACCGGTTGTAGCGAGTCACAGGTTTCTCCCATCACGGGCCCGGCGCCCGCCATGCGCGTCCTCGATCGATGGCCGGGCCATCCGTGCCCGAGGTAGCCGCCGGGCGGCTTGTGCACGTCCGTGAACTGACCGTGCCAGCGCGCGACCGGGCGAATCGTGACATCACGACTCACGTAAGCAATACGTTTGTGACTTCACATCCGGTCAGCGCTCCGGCTCCGCCCTCAGGCGCCGCAGCTTCATCTGATGCTCGAGGAGAGGTAGCTCCGCCGTGCCGCCCACCGAGCCGGCCCTCCGGCAGTCCGGCCGCGTACTGGTGATCGACCCGGCCGGCCGGGTCCTGCTGCTCGAGGGATTTGATCCCGCCGAGCCGGACCGCCGGTTCTGGTTCACCATCGGCGGCGGCCTCGACGATGGCGAGCAGTCAGCGCAGGCCGCCCTCAGGGAGCTCAGGGAAGAAGCCGGGATCGTCGCGGCTGCCGGTCAGCTGGCCGGCCCGGTATGGCGGCGCAGCACCAAGTTCAGCTTCGACGGCACCTGGTACCAGCAGGAGGAGGACTACTACCTGCTGCGCGTCGGGCACGTGCCGGTCAGCCTGGCTGGCCTCGACGACGTCGAGCGCCGCATGGTGACCGGCTACCGCTGGTGGAGCCACGAGGAGCTGGCCGCCACCGCCCAGACCTTCTTCCCCTCCGAGCTGCCCGACCTGCTGCGCAGGCTGGCCGTTCCCGAAGCTCAGCCGGGCGGCTAGTCCGGGCCGACCTTGCTGGCCATGTCCCTGATGGCCTGGATGACGACCTCGGGGGCCTCCAGGTGGACGTAGTGGCCGGCGTCCTCGGCCACCAGGTGCGTGCTGTCGGCCGACAGGGCGGCTAGCTCGTCCTGCATCTCGCGCCAGCCGGGGATCTGCTGGCGGCCAGCGGTGATCACGGTCAGCGGGATGGAGTCCAGGGGCCGCGGCGGCTCGGAGAGCCTGGCCATCATCAGGATCTCGCGGACGACGGCCCGCCGCTCGCGGCTCGACAGCATCATCGCCCGGTACGCGCCGGCGTGCTCGGGCAGGGCATCCTGGGCGGTGTCGGCGTCGAGCTCGTGCAGCAGGCCCAGCCCGGCGGCGAGGCGCCGGGCGCCCAGGACGTAGCGCTGCCACTGCCAGGCGTTCTTGAAGTAGGAGGAGCGACCGTGGGGCCAGCCGTGCACGCCCCGCCGGCTGGCCTGCTCCTCGTGACTGGAGTCGACGAGGACCAGGCCGGCGACGGTGCCGGGGTAGCGGGCGGCGAACCGCCGGGCAAAGATGCCTCCGAGGGAGTGCGCGACCAGCACGTAAGGGGGCTCGATCCCGGCCGCGGCCAGCAGCGCGCGCAGGTCCTCCGCCGCGCCGTCGCTGGTCCTCCGGCCCCGGCGCGGCGGGTCGCTCCAGCCGATGCCGGCCCGGTCGTACAGGACCACCCGCACCTCGGCGGCTAGCTCACGCTGGACCCGGACCCACGAGAGGACGCCTTCGCCCAGCGCGGGCACGACCACGACGGTCGGCGGCCCGTGCCCTTCCTCCAGGACGTGCAGCCTGCGGCCGCCGACGCTGACCAGACGTCCCGGCGGGCCGAACCGTCGCCGGTCCCGTGACGCAGCCGCTTCCTGGTAGGCCGCGCTCGCTAACGCAGCCGCGCCGGCGACCACGACGCCGGTGATCATGGCGGAGCGCAGCCGCCTGCGAATGCCAGCAGTCACACTGCGACGTTACAGGATGCCCGACCCGTGCCGCATGTCCGTAATGGGTAACCTGAGCCTCTGGATTCGCCGCCTCAACCGTGCTGCAGGACCGCCAACGTTGGGTCATGCCTACGTCATCGGGACAGGCGGAGGGCATGATGTCTGACGCGCGCAGATCGGTACTCTGCGTTGCAAATCAGATACGTTCCGTGGCTAGCCGGTACCAAAGCTTGAAAACCAATGGCGTAATTTCAAGGTTAGGCCGGTAACCTTGAAATCATGGACCTGGATCGACTGGCCGGCTCACCGATCGGACGCCTGGTCGACATCACGGGTACGGATCCCCGATTCCAGAGGGTTTACCGCACCAAGGCGTACTTGCCTGATCCGCTGCCGCGCAGCCCAATGCTGACCGCACGGACGCACGTCGCGATCGCTCGCGCAGCGGCCGGTATAGGCCGCGCCGACCAGGCGGTCCTGCAACTTCCGAACCCGACCCTCCTAGTGCGTCCAAGCATCCGCCGTGAGGCAGTCAGCACCTCGGCTCTAGAGGGAACATATGCGGCCTTCACGGACGTCCTGGAGGCTGACTTCCTGGAGGAGGGTGAGCTGACCAGTTCAGTAGCGGAGGTGCGGAACTTCGTCCGGGCGGCCGAAGCCGCCCTGAAGTGGGTTGACGAAGGCCGCCCCATCACGGTCCACATGCTCGAGCAGGCACAGAAGATCCTTGTCCGCGGAACACGTGCGGACACCCCGGAAGCCGGGCACGTTCGTTCGAACCAGGTTCTCATCGGCCTGGACAGTCGGCCAGTGGAGGATGCGCGATTCATTCCCTCGCCGCCAGGCGACTTGCTGCGTGATGGTGTTTCCGCATGGCAGGAGTGGATTCAGGCCAGCCATGACCTCCATCCGATCGCCATGGCCGCTCTTGCCCATTACCAGTTCGAGACGCTGCATCCGTTCAACGATGGCAACGGACGTATCGGTCGACTGGTGGCGTTGTTGCAGCTGATCACGGCGGGCGAGCTCCAGTCACTGATCGTCAATCTCTCGCCATGGCTCAAGGAGCGCGAGGAGCAATATCAGGCTCATCTGTTCAATATCAACGCGGATGGCGATTTTAATCAGTGGGTCGTGTTCTTCTGCGATGCGCTCGTAGCGCACACAAATGAGGCTGTAAAACGAGTGGCAGAACTGCTGGACATGAGGCAGTTCCTGCTGGATACGGCACGGAAGGCGCGCGTACGGGGAGTTGGCCTGATGCTGGCCGGTGACCTCATAGGTTACCCGATGGTGACGGCGAGAACGGTAAAGGATCTTTATGAAGTCAGCCCACAGGCCGCCAACAACGCCGTCGGTCGGCTGGCGGAGACAGGCATCCTTCGTGAGCGGACTCAGCGAGCCTACGCGCGCATCTTTGGCTGCGATGCTGTCCTGGCGATTATCGACAGGCCCTGACCCCGGCCGGGCCAGCTTGGGTCAGAACTTGGTGAAGTGGTGAAAGCACTCCCAGGCCGTGTCGTGCTCGGCGAACGTGGCCGCCTCGGAGCGCTTCACCGCGATGTACGCGGCGGACCGCAGCGGGCCGAGCGCCTCCATCATCACCTTGTCGGCCTCCAGGGCATCCAGCGCCTCGGTCAGCGTCTTGGGCAGGCGGCGGGCGCCCACGGCCTCGCGCTCGGCCTCGGACAGGGTGGCCGGGTCGACGTCGAGGGGCTCGCCGGGGTCGAGCTGGCGCTGGATGCCGTCCAGCCCGGCGTGGATGACCGCGCCCAGGGCGAGGTAGGGGTTGGCGGTGGAGTCGGAGGGCTTGAGCTCCAGGTTGATGCCATCGGGATCGCCGCCGAGCGGGGAGCAGATTCGCACCGGAGCCTCGCGGTTGTCCATGCCGTAGGCGATGAAGGCGCTGCTCCAGAACCGGGGCTGGAGGCGGCGGTAGCTGTTCACGCTGCCGCAGGTCAGGGCGAGCAGGGCGGGCAGGTGAGCGATCAGGCCGCCGATGAAGTGGTAGCCGGTCGGCGACAGCCCGAGCCGGCCGGCGGGGTCGGCGAAGGCGGCCCGGCCGGTGGCGATCTCGGTCAGCGAGGCGTGCAGGTGGGTGCCGTTGCCGGCCTGGTCGGGGATGGGCTTGGGGGCCAGGCTGGCCCACAGGCCGTGGCGGAAGGCCACGCCGCGCACGGTCTCCCGGTACAGGACGTGGTTGTCGGCGGCGCGCAGCGCGGGCGCGTACCGGATGACCACCTCCTGCTGGCCGTGGCCGAGCTCGGGGTAGTAGTGCTCGACCTCGAGATCCTGGGCCCGCAGCGCGGCGATCAGGTCCATGACGTAGTCATGGGCGGTAGCGAAACCGGTGGCGGAGTAGACCAGGCTGTCGTCGACCGGCTCGAGGCGGTCCGGGCCGACGGGGTCGGGGACCCGGCGGCCGAGGGTGAACTCGGGCTCGAACGCGGCCGACATGGTGTAGCCCTCGGCGGCCAGCGTGGCGATGGCCTGCTTGAGGAAGGTGCGGGCGCAGGCCTCATAGGGCGACCCGTCGGGCCACACCTGGTCGGCGAGCATGGCCCCGGCGCCGGGGGCGTAGGGTAGCGGGACCAGGGTGGCGGGGTCGGGGATCAGCCGGATCTCGCCGACCGGGCCCATGCCGTCCACCGGCTGGAGCGAGTCCAGCATGGACATGGCCATCATGGCCAGACTGTGCCCGATGCCACTGGACATCCGCTCGCGCAGGAACTGCCGGGTGGCGGCCTTGCCCCGGATGATCCCGCCGTGATCGGCGTAGAGGAACCGCACGAGCTCCAGGCCGTGGGCGTCGGCGGTCTCCACGGCGGCCGCGGCCTGATCAGCGGGGCTGGCCTGCGGGTCGCCGGCAGACGATTCGGGCTGCGATGTCATGGATCAGGGTCTAGCACGCTCCTCGCCGGCCCGTACAGGCCGGGACCCGTTCACGTGCGTCTCGCCCGTCCCGTTGGTCCAGGGGCCGGGCGGCCCGCATCGGCCGCGTCGGCGGCATCCGCGGCATCGGCGGCATCCGCGGCCTGGACGGCCTCCTCGTCGGACACGATGTCGGTGCCGGCGCCCTCGGTGGCGGTGGCGGCGGCCACGGCGGCGGCCTGGACGGCTTCCTCGTGCACGTACCTGCCGCCGCGCAGCAGCGACGCCAGCGAGGCGATGACCAGGACGATCACGGCCATGGTGAACACGATGACCAGGCTGTGGTGGAACGGCTGGGAGATGAGCTGGGGGAAGAAGCTCTTGCCGGTCAGCCGGGCCACGTTGGCCGGCGGCAGCTTGGCCAGGACGCCGGTCGGCGTGAGCAGCTGCTTGACCGGGTTGTAGCCGAGGAAGGCGGCGAACAGGCTGCCCACCGGCGGCAGTTTGCCGATGCCGAGCGCGATCGCGTGCGGCACGCCCTGGGCGCTGAGGCCGCGGGTCAGGGTGGCGGGCAGCGTGGCGGCCAGGCCGGCGATCATCAGCGAGAAGAAGATGCCGATGGACAGCACGAAGCCGGAGTTCTGGAAGGTGGCCAGCATGCCCGAGGCGGCGCCGCGCTGCCGGGCGGGCACGCTGTTCATGATCCCGGCCGCGTTGGGGGCGGAGAACAGGCCCATGCCGGCGCCCGCCACGAAGATCAGCGCGGCGAACTCCGGGTAGCTGAAGTTGGTCGGGATGAACAGCAGGCCGAGGAACGCGGCCGCCGACACCAGCAGCCCGCCGGAGGAGAACGCGCGCGCCCCGTGCTTGTCTGACAGCCAGCCCGACACCGGCCCGGAGAACACGAAGCCGCAGGTCAGGGCGAGCAGGTAGATGCCCGACCAGAGCGGGGTGTCCTTGAAGTTGTAGCCGTGCAGCGGCAGCCAGATGCCCTGCAGCCAGATGATCAGCATGAACTGGAGGCCGCCGCGGGCGATCGAGGCCAGCAGCGTGGCGCTGACCCCGGCCGCGAACGCGCGGATCCTCATCAGCCGCAGGTCGAACATGGGACTCTTGACCCGCAGCTCGATGACGCAGAACGCGATCAGCAGCGTGCCGCCGCCGATCAGCCCGGTCAGCACCAGCGGGCTGGTCCAGCCCATGTTGTGCCCGCCGTAGGGCTGGATCCCGTAGGTGATGCCGGTCAGCAGCGCGATCAGCCCGACCCCGAAGGTGACGTTGCCGACCCAGTCGATCTTGGCCCTGGTCTGGATGCCGGTCTCGCGCAGGCTGACGTAGGACCAGATGGCACCGCCCAGCCCGATGGGCACCGAGACGATGAACACCAGCCGCCAGTTGACGGCCGCCAGCACGCCGCCCAGGATCAGCCCGATGAACTGGCCCGAGATGCCCGCCACCTGGTTGATGCCCATGGCGGTGCCGCGCTGGTTGGCCGGGAACGCGTCGGTCAGGATGGCCGGGGCGTTGGCCATCAGCATGGCCCCGCCGACGGCCTGCACGACCCGGAAGCCGATCAGCCACAGCGCGCCCGCCCCGCCGGTCAGCGGGTCGAACGGCAGCGCCAGGGCGCCAGGCCGAAGACGGCGAACCCGGCGTTGTACATCCGGACGCGGCCGTAGATATCGCCGAGCCGGCCCAGCGTGACCACCAGCACGGCGGACACCACCAGGTAGCCCATCAGCATCCACAGCAGGTAGCTGACGTTGCCGGGGGTCAGCGGGTTGAGCTTGATGCCGCGGACAGGCTGGGCCGCGACCCGGACAGCTCATATCTGACGTCCGGGCCGGGCCGAAAACCCGCCGGATGGCCGGGAAGCGGCTAATCGCGGTGTCCCGGCCGAACCGCGCCTGTTTGTTCAGTGAAGTTCGGTAGGGTCACTTCGTGCTGAGCTGGCTGCAGAGCCTGGCCTCCCGATCGGGAGGCGGCCTTCAGGTCGGGGTCGACGTGGCGGTCTTCCAGGGACC
>JBOHCO010000165.1:0-1540 GCA_050698895.1 Streptosporangiaceae bacterium | reverse complement strand
CAGCGGGGCCAGATCCAGCTCATGCGACCACGCCAGCCCCTCGTGACGGGAGTCGTGATCGGTGCTGGCCGGAGCGGGCACTTCGATCACCTCCTGCGGGCCGCGGGCGGGCTTTGTCGTCTTCGATAACAGTAGCGCCCGCCTCTGACATTCTGACCACCCAGACGAACACACAGACGAAGAAAATCCGAGTCGGGCTCGGGACGGCCTTCGGGGGGCACCGTGGATGGCCAGCGCCGGAGTCCCACGGCTCCCGCCGGGCTGGGGCCGCGACACCTTCCGGCAGTTCGCCGAGGCCGGCCTGTCTCCCGATAACCAGGACTCGTTCAACGGGTGTTGTGGCCGCCTGGTCCGCCGGGCCACGGGCAGCTAGTCCGGCGACCCTGGCTGCCGACCCTGGGACGCGGGCGGTCCGCGCTCACCGGCCCTGGCCGGGTAGCTATTGTCGGACTCTGCCGGGCTGGGTCGCCGAGCCGGGCTGACGGCTGAACTGGCCTGGCGGCGGAGGCGGGCATGGGTCCACTTGACGGAGTGCGGGTCATCGAGATCGCGAGCCTGGCGCCCGCGCCGTTCGGCTGCATGGTGCTGGCGGACCTGGGCGCGGACGTGCTGCGCGTCGATCGCGCCGACCGGAGTGGGCCGCAGGCGCGGACGCCCGTGGATCCGCTGGTGCGGGGGCGGCGCTCGATCGGCCTCAACCTCAAGGATCCGTCCGGCGTTGACCTGCTGCTGCGCCTCATCGAGGGCGCGGACGTGCTGGTCGAGGGGTTCCGGCCGAGCGTGGCCGAGCGCCTGGGCTTCGGGCCCGAGGAGTGCGCGCGGCGCAACCCGCGGCTGGTCTTCGCCCGGATGACCGGCTGGGGCCAGGAAGGCCCGTTGGCCCTCACGGCCGGCCACGACATCGACTACATCGGCATCTCCGGTGCGCTGGCCCCGATCGGCCGGGCGGGCGAGCGACCGGTGCCGCCCCTCAACCTGGTCGGGGACTTCGGCGGCGGCGGGATGCTGCTGGCGGTCGGCGTGCTGGCCGCGCTGGTGGAGCGGGAGCGTTCAGGGCTGGGCCAGGTTGTCGACGCGGCCATGGTGGACGGGTCGGCGCTGCTCACCTCGTTCATCTACGGCATGCGGGCCACTGGGACCTGGCGGGACCAGCGCGGCTCGAACATGCTCGACGGCGGCGCGCCCTGGTACGACACCTACGAGACGGCCGACGGCGGCTACGTGGCGGTGGGCGCCATCGAGCCGCAGTTCTACGCCGCGCTGCTGGACGGCCTCGGCCTGGCCGGTGCGGACCTGCCCGGCCAGCTCGACCCGTCCGGCTGGCCCGAGCTGCGCCGCCGGTTCGCCGAGGTGTTCGCCAGCCGCGGCCGGGACGAGTGGGCCGAGGTCTTCGCCGGCACCGACGCCTGCGTCTCTCCGGTGCTGAGCATGGCCGAGACGGCCGACCACCCGCACGCCATAGCCAGGAACGCGTTCATCGACGTCGGCGGGGTCACCCAGCCGGCGCCCGCGCCGCGCTTCGGGCGTACGGCGGCCGGGC
>JBOHCO010000164.1:0-3236 GCA_050698895.1 Streptosporangiaceae bacterium | reverse complement strand
ACCGCTCGGCGGCGGCGCCGTTCCGGCCGCGGATGTCTGTTGCGACATTCGGGAATGCTCCTTAGCTTGGTTCAGGCGTGCGTCAGGCGGTTACGGGCGTGCGTGACTCACTCGGCTCAGCCGTGGCGCGGCGAGGCCGTCAGGATTAATGTCGTGATGTACGGGCGCCGGCCTGGCAGGCGGCAGTCAGCGCCGCGCAGGATTCAGGCCAGGCGGGCCCGATGATGTGTTGTCCCCCGCTCTCCGCCCGCGGCGGCGAGCATCGCGATGGGCTGGCGCGCGGGCCGGCTTAGCCAGCGGCCCGGGTAGCGCCGATATCCACCTCCCCCGCCGGGGCCGGGGGGCTCGTTGATCCGGCTGACGTGGTCGGCTGGGACAGAGTCGGCTGGGACAGAGTCGGCTGGGACAAGGGCGACGCCATCAGGCTGTCCGGCGCGAAGTTCACGCACTCCGCTTCGCCGGGTTCCCCCGCCGGGGCGTCCGCGCTCAGCATCTTGCGGATCAGGGCAAGCAGTTGTGCGCGCTCGCCGTCGTTGAGGCCGCGGGCCCAGGGCATCCGGGCGGTGAGCTCGGCTTCCACGCGCTGACGCAGGTCGCAGCCCTCGCCGGTCAGGATCAGGTTCTTGATCCGCCGGTCACCGGGATGCGGCTCGCGCCGGGCCAGGCCGCGTTTCTCCAGCATGTCGGCCACCGCGGTGATGAAGGAGGGATCGCAGTGCAGCCGCTTGCCCAGTTCCTTCATGGCCATCGGGGCGTCCAGCGTGTGCAGGGCCTTGATGAACACCAGCGGGATGCCCAGCTGCCGGGCCAGCTTCTCGGCCCGGCCCACCGCGCGCACGCCCAGCTCGACCACGCACTCCTCGATCTGCGCGTTGAGCTGCTCCGTACGCGACTTGCCCGGCACGCCCGCTCCCTGCCTCTTGCTAGAGATTGCCAATAGTTGAGTAGCTCAACCTTATGAGGGCAGGCTTGCGGATGTCAAATGTTTACTAGCTCAAGGATTTCCGGGGCGCGGCCCAGGTCAGCGGGCCCTGCTCAGTGCCGGATAAGGGCCGAGATGACCAGCACCGCGACCCCGATCAGGACGATCACGAACAGGCCGCTGCGCATCCGGGTCTGGCGGCCCCCGGAGACGCGGCCCTTGCCGACCTTGATGTCGCCATGCGCCATCTTCGCGCGCTGGGCATGCCAGCCCGCCATGCATCCGACCGCCAGGAAGACGATCACGATGAGAACGACGCCGGAGCTCATAGCATTGCTCCTCCCGCGTATAAGGCCGCGTATAAGGCCGCGTATAAGGCCGCGTATCAGCCCGCGTATCTACCCGCAGCGTGTCTACCAGGGCCGATCATGTCGTAACCGGCTACCCGGGCTCCAGCGGAAACGCCGTGCGGGGCACTGGCAGGATGGACCTGGCTAAAGAAAGCCGTGTCGATCCCGCAAGGAGCACACGCATGAACGAGGCGCTCAGCGCTGAGACGATCAGTATTACCGGGCACGGCGGGGACGAGATCGAGGCCTACCTCGCCCGGCCCCTCGATTCCGGGGTGTTCGGCAGTGTGGTGGTCATCCACCATATGCCGGGGTACGACTCCGAGACGAAGGAAATCGCCAGGAAGTTCGCCGCGCGCGGCTACGCGGCGCTGATGCCGAACCTGTACTACCGCGACGCGCCGGGCGCGAGCCCGGACGACGCGGCCGCGGTGGCCAGGGCCCAGGGCGGCGTGCCCGACGAGCGGCTCGTCGGCGATGTCGCGGGCGCCGCCGAGTACCTGCGGGCCCTGCCCGCCGCCAACGGCAAGGTCGGCGTCATCGGCTACTGCTCGGGCGGCCGCCAGTCGTTCCTGGCCGCGTGCAGCCTCGAGCTCGTCGCCGCCGTGGACTGCTACGGCGCGTGCGTGGTCAACGCGCCGCCCGAGGGCATGCCGCTCAAGGTGCAGCCGGTCGTCGGGCTGGCCGGGAACCTGTCCTGTCCGCTGCTCGGGCTGTTCGGGGCCGAGGACCAGTTCCCCGGGCCAGGCGAGACCGCCGAGCTGTCGAAGGTCCTCGACGACCTGGGCAAGCCGCACGAGTTTCACACCTACGAGAACGCGGGCCACGCGTTCTTCGCCGTCAACCGGCCCGCCTACCGGGTCGAGGCCGCCAACGACGGCTGGCAGAAGATCTGGGACTTCTACGGCCGCTACCTGGCCAGCTGAGGAGCGACAACCATGTGCACCTACCTGACCGAGACCATCAAGATCACTGGTAGCGGCAAGGGCGCGGAGGGCTGGTTCTCGGTCAGCGACGCCAGCGTCTACTTCGACCACCCCGTCCACGCGATGGCCGAGCACACGCTCAACATCGACTTCCGCAACCCGGCCGGGGGACCGTCCGCGCGGGTCGCCGTGGAGCTGAGCGCCGAGTCGGCCCGCGAGCTGGCCCGGGCCATCTTGCTGACGCTCGACTCGGCGCCGCCGGGAATGGTGGCCTGAGCCCGCCCGTGCCGCTTTGCACGTGCCGCTTTTGACGTAACTGTCGCTGGTCCATGCCAGGATCAGCGCAGAGCGTTTGGGAGGCTGAAGCACGTGGAGTTTGAGGCACCGTGAAGTTCAGGGTTGAGCGCGAGGCGCTGGGGGAGGCCGTCGCCTGGGTGGCGCGGGAACTGCCGGCCAGGCCGGTGATTCCCGTGCTGTCCGGGCTGCTCATGCAGGCGTCGGCGGCCGGCCTGACGCTGTCCTGCTTCGACTATGAGGTGTCGGCCAGGGTCACCGTGGCGGCCGAGGTCGAGGAGCCAGGCACCGCGCTGGTCCCCGGCCGCCTGCTGGCCGAGATCACCCGCAGCCTGCCGCCGCGCGACGTCGAGTTCAGCTCGCCGGACGACATGCTGCGGGTGGCCTGCGGCAGCGCCGAGTTCGAGCTGGTCTCGCTGCCGGTCGAGGAGTACCCCGGCCTGCCCGAGCCGCCCGCCCTGGCCGGGACCGTCGACGGCGGCGTACTGGCCGCCGCCGCGGCCCAGGTCGTCCCTTCGGCCAGCCGCGACGACACCCTGCCCATGCTGACCGGCGTCTGCCTGGACGTGTCCGGCACCGAGATGACGCGCGCCGCCACCGACCGCTACCGGCTGGCCGTGCGCGCCGTGCCCTGGACCCCCGCCGTGCCCGGCCTGCGCGCCGCCGCGCTGGTGCCGGCCAGGACCCTGGCCGACGTGGCCCGGGCCATGGGTCCCGGCGTGCCGGTGACGATCGCGTTCAGCG
>JBOHCO010000163.1:0-1163 GCA_050698895.1 Streptosporangiaceae bacterium | reverse complement strand
TCCGAGAATAGTGCCCAGCCGGGTCGAGGTCCGGATCCCGTAGTAGCCGGCGGCCAGCACGATCACCGCGCCGGCCAGTGACCACGGCCACCACAGGTTCGCCGGGTAGCCATGAAACTCCGAGTTCAGCGTGGTCGCGGTCGTGAAGCCGAGCTGGAGCAGCACCAGCGGCGGGATGAGCAGGCCGACCAGCACGTAGGCCCAGGCGGTCAGGAAGCCGATCGACGGGTGCAGGCCGCGGGCCGCGTAGGTGGCCAGTGACCCGGCTGAGGGCATCTCCCTGGCCAGCAGGCCGATCGACCAGGCGCAGAACAGGCAGGCCACCAGGGCGAACACCACCGCCAGGGGCAGCGAGCCGCCGGCGAACGCGGCCCCGGCCGGGATGGCGGCCGCGATCGCGGCCCCCGGGGCCATGTCGGTAATGCTCTGGAACGAGACCTCACGCAGGCCGATCGCGTTGCGACGAAGACCCGGAGAGCTTTTCGTGCTCGGAGATGTCGTCATGGCGCTCCCGGCTGCCGAGGTGATCTTGGGTGGCTAGATCATCCCATGTCGGGCGTTCCGGAAGTAGACCCGAATCGGCCGGGTGCCGGCGGTGCAGCCGGGCCACCAGGCGGCGGCCGGCCGCCTGGGCCAGCAGGACCAGGCCGAGCAGCGCGACGGCGACGATGCCGTCGGCCCAGTAGTGGTTGGCGGTCACGATCACGACCAGCGTGGTCAGGGCCGGGTAGGCCAGGATCAGCCAGCGCCACCTGGTCCGGGCCGTGCCGATCACCGCGATGGCGACCAGGAGGGCCCAGCCCACGTGCACCGACGGCATGGCCGAGAGCTGGTCGGCCTCGAAGCCCGCGACGCTCCCGTAGACCGACTGGTGGTACAGGATCGCCGTGTCCACCAGCCCGGTCCCGGCCAGCATCCGCGGCGGCGCCACCGGGACGAACTGGATGACCAGGCAGGCGCCGGTGAACAGGGCCAGCGTGGTGCGCAGCCGCCGGTAGGCCGCCCGGTACCGGATGAACAGCCAGATCATGGTGATGATCAGCACGGCGAAGTGCAGGCTGAGGTAGTACAGGTTGAAGAACTGGATGATCAGCGGGTGGGGCAGGAAGTCGTGCTGGAGGGCGGTCTCGCTTGGCAGGTGCAGCACCCGCTCGATGTGCCAG
>JBOHCO010000162.1:0-1389 GCA_050698895.1 Streptosporangiaceae bacterium | reverse complement strand
GTCGGCGCGCATCTCGGCCAGCCGGGCCACCTCATCGGCGCCGCGGGCGAACAGCGGCACGGCCGGGAAGCAGGCCGACAGGGCCCTGGTCAGCCCGGTCAGCACGTGGTGCCGTCCGGCCAGGTGGGCCCGCTCGTGGGCCAGCACCGCGGTGAGCTGAGCCGGATCCAGCACGGCCAGCGCGCCGCTGCTGAGCACGATCGCCGCCGGGCGGCCGGGCACGCAGTAGGCGACCGGCTGCTCGGCGTCCAGCACCATGGCCGGGCCGGCGCCGGGCAGGCTGCGGCCGGTCATCCGGGCCACCTCGGCGTGGGCGCGGGTACGCCGCCGGGCCCGCTGCACGCTGCGGCCGTACCGCCACCCCAGAGCTGCCGCGGTCAGCGTCCCGACCAGCGCGGCCGCGCCCAGGCCGGCCTCGAAGGCGGCGCTCTTGTACAAGGTGGGCGCGCACGCGGTGCCGGTGACCGAGCGGCAGACCGCCTCGGCCAGGTTGGGCCAGCCGGTGATCGCCGCCTGGACCAGGAACTGCAGGGCCGCAACGGCCGAGGCCACCGCGCTGACCATGGCGGTCAGCCAGGCGGCGAGCCCGAGCCGGGCGCTGATCCCGCGCGCGGTCAGCCGGGTCAGCAGCAGCGGCGCGAGCCAGGCCACGGCCACCGCGTAGCCGAAGATCAGCAGCGCGGGCCTCACCGGGGCCGCCGCTCCGCCATCCGGGTGATCACGGCGCGCAGCGCCTCGGACTCTTCGCCGTCCATCTGGGCCACGAAGTGGCTGAGCACGGCCTCGGTGTTCCCGCCGTCGGCCAGGGCCTCCTGCATCAGCCGCGCGCTGTACTCCGCGCGGCTGGCGGTGGCCGTGTAGCGGTAGGCCTTGCCCTCCTTCTCCCTGGCCAGCCAGCCCTTGCGGTGCAGGTTGTCCATGGTCGTCATCACCGTCGTGTAGGCGATGGCCCGCTCGCGGGCCATTGCGTCGAACAGCTCCCGCACGGTCACGGGGCGATCGTGGTCCCACACCCGCTGCATGATCACCTGCTCCAGGTCACCGAACCCGCGCACGTCACCTCCCGGCGTCCTTGGCCAGCATACGAGCGCTGCCCCGATGCGCCCGCAGTCTAATGCTACTATCTCCGTACGGAGATAGTAGATGGCGGGGGCCGGGCGGGCCAGGGCGGGGAAGCGGTGTCCAAGAGCAACAGGAACCGGGAGCAGGCCCGGGCCAGGATCGCGCAGCAGCGCGCCGCGCGGGCGCGCCGCCGGCGCCGAGCCACCGGAATTCGCATGAGCCTTGCCGCGACCATCGACACCCCACAGGGCCGATCCACCTGCGCCTGTTCGAGGACAAGGCGCCGCTGACGGTTGCCAATTTCGTGAATCTCGCCCAGCGCGGTTA
>JBOHCO010000161.1:0-5619 GCA_050698895.1 Streptosporangiaceae bacterium | reverse complement strand
GGCCTCCACCGCACCGCCGGCCGCCGCCACGCCGCGCCGCCCGTCTCGCGGCCGGGCGACGCCCAGGCCCTGCTCGCCGCCTGAGCCCGCCGCCCCGGCCCGGCTGCCCTCCCCGGGCCCGCCCTGGCGCCCGGAGGTCAGGCGCTGGCGCGGTCCATCACCGACGCCTTGCGCGTCTCGAGCACCTCGTCGGCCAGGCCGTAGTCCACCGCCTCCCGGGCGCTGAACGTCTTGTTCCTGTCCGTGTCGTTCCTGATCTTGGTCACGGGGTGGCCGGTGTGGCGGCTGAGGATCTCGTCGATCTCCGACCGCACCCTGGCCACCTCCTTGGCCTGGATGGCCAGGTCGGGCAGGGTGCCGCGGGCCTCGCTCGACGGCTGGTGCAGCAGCACCTTGGCGTGCGACAAGACCGCCCGCTTGCCCGGCGCGCCAGCCGCCAGCAGCACCGCGCCGGCCGACGAGGCCTGGCCCATGCAGATGGTGGCCACGTCCGGCCGGACGTACTGCATGGTGTCGTAGATGGCGGTCAGCGCGCTGTAGGAGCCGCCCGGCGAGTTGATGTACAGGCTGATCTCCAGGTCAGGGCTGGCCGACTCCAGGTGCAGCAGCTGGGCCATGACCACGTTGGCGACGTCGTCGTCGATCTCGGTGCCCAGGAAGATGATGCGGTCCGACAGCAGCCGGGAGTAGATGTCGTAGGCCCGCTCGCCCGCCACGGTCCGCTCGACCACGGTGGGGATCGTGTAGTGGCCCATCGTGTGGGGGCCCCGGTAACTGTCCATGCTCACAGCCCCGCAGCCCGGGAGACGAGCGAGGGACGGACGTCCTCGACCCGCTCCACGATGTGGTCGATGATCCCGTACTCCAGCGCCTCCTCGGCGCTGAACCAGCGGTCCCGCAGGCTGTCCCGCTCGACGCGCTCCACCGGCTGGCCGGTGTGCTCGGCGATCAGCCGGGTCATGATCGAGCCGGTCCGCTCCAGCTGCTCGGCGTAGATCTCCACGTCGGCCGCCGTGCCGCCGAACCCGGCCGAGCCCTGGTGCATCAGCACCTGGGCGTGGGGCAGGCTGAACCGCTTGCCGGCCGTCCCGGCGCACAGCAGGAAGTGGCCCATGCTGGCGGCCAGGCCCATGGCCAGCGTGCTGACGTCGTTGGGGATCAGCCGCATGGTGTCGTAGATGGCCAGCCCGGCGGTGACCGAGCCGCCCGGCGAGTTGATGTACAGGCTGATGTCGGCGCGCGAGTTCTCGGCCGACAGCAGCAGCAGCTGGGCGCACAGGCGGTTGGCGACCTGGTCGTCCACCTCGGTGCCGAGGACGATGATGCGCTGGTCCAGGAGCCTGACGGTGAACTGGTCGTCCAGCGTCCCGGCAGGCTGAGATATGGACTGGGTGGTGGCTGTCATGCTCTCCACCATCGGCGACCGGATCCCGGCCGGCCAAGGCAATCTGCTGTTAGCAGAGCATTGCCTGCTATCAGCAGAACATTGCCTGCTGTTGCCAGAGCATTTGCCCGCGGCATCCCCGGGGACCCCAGCTGGGCGGTTCCCGTAGTTAATCAGGGTGGACTAGGTGAAGTTCCTGATCCGCGGGACCCCTGTTCACCGGCACACTGGGCCGGTGACTATGCCACTCGCCAGCGGGCCCGGCCCGCGTTTCAGCATTGTGATACCGGCCCATAACGAAGAGGCCTTCCTGGGCGCATGCCTGGACTCGCTGTTGGCGCAGGATTACCGGGACCCGTGCCAGGTCATCGTCGTCGACAACAACAGCACCGACGGCACCGCCCGGGTGGCCGCCGAGCGCGGGGTGACCGTGGTGCACGAGAGCCAGCCCGGCGTCTGCTGGGCCCGGCAGTGCGGCACCCGGCTCGCCGACGGCGAGATCGTCGTGTCCACCGACGCCGACACCGTGTTCAGCCCCGGCTGGCTGTCCCGCATCGACCAGGAGTTCCGCCGCGACCCCGCGCGGGTGGCGGTGGCCGGCCCGTGCCGGTTCACCAACGCGCCGTGGTGGGGCCGGGCCTACGCCTGGGTCCTGTTTCACCTGGTGCAGCTCGGCACCCGGCTGACCGGGCGGGTGCCCTATGTCACCGCGACCAACCTCGCGTTCCGCAAGAGCGCCTTCTGCGGCTACGACACCCAGGCCACCCAGGGCGGCGACGAGCTCGGCCTGCTGCGCAAGCTCCGCGCGCACGGCCCGGTCGCCTTCATCCCCGGCAACCCGGTGTTCACCTCGGCCCGGCGCATGTACCGCGGCCTGGTCTACAACCTGCTGGTCACGTGCATGTTCTACTACCTGCTCGGCTACTCGCTGAACCGGCTGACGGGCCGGACCATCGTCGGGATGGCGCCCTCGATCCGCACCGCCGACCCGGCCAGTCCCGTCCGGCGGCGCATGCAGGGGCTGGTCAGCGCGGGCGTCGGGCTGGTGCTGCTGGCCGCGGCCGGCGACCTCACCATCCACCTCGCGCGCCGGTGGGGGTGACGGCCATGACCGCCATGACCGCCAGCAAGAGGCACCGGCCGCTGCTCGCCGCCGGCGCCGTAGCCGCGGGCGCCGCCACCGCCGCCGCGGGCTACTGGCTGTGCATGTCGCCCTACTCGCAGGCCTTCGGCACCTTCCCCTACCGCGGCCGGACCGGGAACAAGGTCGTGGCCCTCACCTTCGACGACGGGCCCAACGAGCCCTACACCTCGCAGATCGCCGACTTCCTGGCCGAGCGCGGCATCCGGGCCACCTTCTTCCAGGTCGGCCGGGCCGTGCTGCGCTGCCCCGAGGTCACCCGGCGGCTGGTCGCCGACCGGCACACCGTCGGCTGCCACGGCTTCACCCACGAGTTCACCAACTACCTGGGCCGGCGCACGCTGGCCGAGGACGTGCGCAAGGGCCAGGCCGCGCTGGCCACGGTGGGCCTGCGGCCCGCGCTCTACCGGCCGCCGTGGCTGCTGCGCACCCCGGACCTGGCGCCGGTGCTGCGAGAGCACGGCCTGACGGCGGTGTCCGGGGAGTTCTGCCACGCCCTGGAGGTGTTCCAGCCCCGCCCCGAGATGATCGCCGAGCGGGTGCTGGCCAGGGCCCGGCCCGGCTCGATCGTCATCTTCCACGACGGCTTCGACGGGCGCGGCGGCAACCGGGCCAGCACCGTGGCCGCGGTGCGCATCGTGGTCGGCCGGCTGGAGTCCGCGGGCTACCGTTTCGCCACCGTGGACGAGATGCTCGGCGTGCCCGCCTACGCCTGACGCTATATCGGTGGACCGGACCCGGCCGGGCCTCTTACGCTGCCGTCGTCACCGTCGGACCGAGCCGAGGGGAGGTGCCGAGATGCAGATGATTCACGGGATTCACGGGATTCACGAGATACACGGCATGTCGTCCGTATCGACCCTGTCACTAGGGAGAGCTTCCCATGTCAGAAAGCACATCCGTCCCCCGCATGTCGGTCAGGAGCATCACGATCGACAGCCTCGACCCCTACCGGATCGCCCAGTGGTGGTGCCAGGCCTTCGGCGTCCCGCCCAGTCCTGAGGACTTCCCCGATGATCCGGCCGCCCTGTGCGAGCTGCCTGACGGCCCGCGGCTGCTGTTCGAGCGGGTGCCCGAGCCGAAGATCGTCAAGAACCGCGTGCACATCGACATCCGGCCGGGCCTGCGGCGCGACGAGGAAGTCGAGCGGCTGATCGGCCTGGGCGCCAGCTTGTTCGCCGACCACCGCCAGCCCGACGGCTCCGGCTTCGTCGTGCTCGCCGATCCCGACGGGAACGAGTTCTGCGTGGAGCGCGGCGAGCGCGACATGTAGCCGATCGCACCGCCCTGGCCCGGCGCGCCGGCGCCGGGCTAGGGTGCTACGGGGTGCGGGGCGGGAGGATCATGATGAAGGTCGATGCCGCGTTCCCGCTCGACGGCCCGGTCGATGTCCGGGACGCCGCCGAGCGCGGCGAGCAGGCCGGCTACGGCGCGCTGTGGACCGCCGAGACCCAGCACGACCCGTTCGTGGCCCTCACCCTGGCCGCGACAGTGACCAGGGATATCAAACTGGGCTCGGCCATCGCACTGGCCTTCGCCCGCAACCCGATGTCGCTCGCCGTCCAGGCCAACGACGTGCAGCTGATCTCGGGCGGTCGCCTGCTGCTGGGCCTGGGCTCGCAGATCAGGACCCACATCACCCGGCGGTTCTCCATGCCCTGGTCGCACCCGGCCGCGCGGATGCGCGAGTACGTGCTGGCCCTGCGGGCCATCTGGGCCTGCTGGAACGACGGCACCCGGCTGGCCTTCCGCGGCGACTTCTACACCCACACCGTCATGACCCCGTTCTTCAGCCCCGGCCCCAGCCCGTTCGGGCCGCCGCCGGTGTTCCTGGCCGGGGTCGGCCCGGCCATGACCGCGGTGGCGGGCGAGGTCGCCGACGGCTTCCTGGCCCATGGCTTCACCACCGAGCGCTACCTGCGAGAGGTGACCCTCCCGGCGCTGGCCCAGGGCCGCCAGCGCTGCGGGCGGGCTCAGGCCGGCTTCGAGGTCTCTGGCTCACCGCTGGTCGCCACCGGCCGCACCGAGGACGAGCTGGCCGCGGCCGTGCTCGGCGTCCGGGGCCAGCTCGCGTTCTACGGCTCCACGCCCGCCTACCGGCCCGTCCTGGAGCGGCACGGCTGGGGCGCGCTGGCCGACGAGCTGCACACCCTGTCCCGCACCGGCCGGTGGGACGACATGGCCGCGCTCATCGACGGCGACGTGCTGGCCACCTTCGCCGTGGTGGCCGAGCCGGACCGGGTCGCCCCCGAGCTGCTGCGCCGCTACGCCGACATCATGACCCGGATGACCCTGTACACCCCCTACCAGGCCGACGCCGGCCTGGTCGCCGCGATCGCCGCGGAAATCCAGGCCGGCTAGGGCTCGGCTCGGGTTCCAGGGTCTAGGGCCGCTGCCCCACATGGTCCACCACGGCGATCTTCAGGACGGCCGTGGCATCCAGCACTGCGCCGACCCGCAGGCCGGATGACGCGCTCACCACGACCTGCCGCTCGCCGATGACGGCATAGGTGCGCGGGTTGAAGATCAGCTGATCGCTGATGCCGTGGTAGGTCTGCTGCACGGCGATGCCCCGCTGCCCGATGAGGTTGACGGCGTGCCCGGCCACGCTGACGCCGGGGATCCGCTCCAGCGCGCGGAACAGCGCGGCCAGCTCGGCCGGGCGCAGGTAGTCCTGCCTGAGCAGGTCACCGGCGTGGATGTAGGACTCCACCGCCGGCGGGTTGTCGCCCTCACGGGTCCGGTACAGGTAGCTCAGCATGGCGCCGGGTGAGGTCGGCAGCACCGGGTAGGCCACCTCGGGCGCGCACGAGCCAGGAGCCGGCGTGAGCGCTCTCAGTGTCGGGCTCGGTGCCGGGCTAGCGCCGGACACCCCCGGCTGGGCCTGGCCGTTCGGGCGGCGGCATCGGCCAGTTCCCCGTCGGGCATGGCGGCCGGCCCCGTGTCCAGGGTCACGGCCATGACCACGGCGTCTCGTTCACGTCGAGCTCCCATCGGCATTGGTTATCTCACCGATGTATCGCCACTTGCCAGCCGCTGAGTTCTGTCCGGCCGCTCACCCGCGACCGCGATACTGGAGAACATGCGCGCCGAC
>JBOHCO010000160.1:0-2074 GCA_050698895.1 Streptosporangiaceae bacterium | reverse complement strand
TGTTCGACGTCCTCGCCTCGGCGAAGAAGACGCTGCACGCCAACCCCGGCGGGCACGGGGATGTCCCGGCGTTCGAGGTGGACAGCACGCTACGGTTCTTCACCCGGCACCTAAGCTGAGACCCCGGCCGTGCACCCCGTGCATAAGGCGCCTCTGCGGCAGCGGCTTGTGAAACCGTGCACAAAGCGCTTCCGCGCAAGCGCGCCGGCGGCCGGTCCGCCCCGCGCCAGGTGAACCGCCCGGCCAGCGTTCTCGTGTATCCGGTCGGGGCCGATCAACGGGAGTCATGGATGAGGCGCAGGATCGTCGTGGTGGTGGTCGGCGTGCTGCTGGCCATCGCCGGAGTGGTGTGGATCGCGCAGGGCCTGAACCTGCTCGGCCAGTCAGGCGGCATGAACGGCCAGCACATCTGGGCGGTCATCGGCGCGATCTGCCTGCTGGCCGGGCTCGGCCTCGCCGCGGCGGGCGTGCGGTCCGCCCGCGCAGCTCGGGTCCCCCGGCCCCACTAAATTCCAGGCGACATCAGCGCGGGCCGATGACATGCTCGGCGGCGTGACGCTGTTCGTGATCTCGGGAGTCTCCGCGTCGGGAAAGTCGACCGTCGCGCGACTGCTCGCGGAACGGTTCGAGCGCGGCGTCTGCGTGCCCGGCGACGCCATCCGGGACATGATGGCCAGCGGGCGCGTAGACATGCGGCCGGACGCCGGGCCCGAGGCGCTGCGTCAGCTGACGCTGCGGTACGCGGGAGCGCTGACGGTCGCGGATGTCTTCCTCCGCGGCGGATTCGACGTCGTGGTCGAGGACGTGATCATCGGCCCGATCCTCCGGGACTTCCTGCGCCTGGTGCCGGTGCCCGAGTTCCACCTGGTGTTCCTGGACCCGGACGCGGCCGCTATCGAGCGCCGGGAACGGGAACGCGACCGCATCGCGTACGGACCGGGCCGGTGGTCGGTCGGCGGGCTGCAGGCCGTGCTGCGGGAGGAGACCGACCGGGTCGGCCTGTGGCTCGACACGACCCGGCAGAGCGCGGACCAGACCGTCGAGGCCATCCTCGCCGGCCTGGACGCCAGCCGCATCCGCCTGCCCCGGCTCCCGTCCCAGCCCCAGTGCGGCGAAGCGGGCGCTTAGGATAGCGCCGTGACGCACGGCAACGCGAGCGGCCTGATCGCCGCGCTGGAACTGCGGGTCGAGCGGTACGGCGCCGACGGTCATCCCGACTACCCCGTTGTCACCATCCTGATCGACGGCTGGGAGACGCTCGCTCGCCACGGCCGCCGTGGCTATAAGGGCTTCAGCCCGACGCAGATTCTCGGCGCTCAGTCACCCTTGCTGCCGGCGGACTCGCCGCATCGAGTCGCCGTCTACGGCTGCTGCTGCGGGATCACGCGCTGCGGCTGCGTCGCCCCGCTGATCTCCCAGCACGGCGACGAGGTGAGGTGGAGCGACTTCCGGGACTTCACCGACGTGTATGACGGGCCCGCCACGGAGGCCAGTCCGCAGGGCGGCGTGCCGCTGCCGTTTCCCGACCTTGCCTTTGACGCCCGCCAGTACCGGGCCGAGATCGAGCGAGCGTGCTCTGACCGGTCGTGGCAGACCGCCGACTGGCAGGCCGCTCAGCTTTTCTGGCCGCTCCTGGACCAGGAGCGCCTCCAGCTGGCCCGGCTCGGCTGGGTGCCCGACGGCATCAGGTCGGACTACCGGCCAGGCCAGTTCGATGTCTGGCTCACCGACACTGGCCGCCGGGAGCAGATCCGCGTGCGGCTGACCGCCGGGGACGGAACGCCCGCTGACCGCGCCAGGCTAATGGCGGACGCCCTGGTGCACACCGAGCCCGGGCACTGGCCAGTGACCCAGCGTCAGTCACTCACCCGACTTTAGAGTTGTGCCGAGCAGCAGCGCTCACCTGGCCAGGTCGGCCGCTCGTCCAGCCGCGTCAGCTTGTGCGGATTGCGGACCAGGTAGACCCGGGTGACCCGCCCGTCCTCCACCACGACGCTCACCGCGGCCGGCTCGCCGGCGACCTCGATCCGGCCCGCGGGCGCGCCGTTGAGCCACACCGGGGTCGACGCGAACC
>JBOHCO010000159.1:0-1214 GCA_050698895.1 Streptosporangiaceae bacterium | reverse complement strand
TGGCCGCCGAGGTTGCATTCGCAGGTGGGGCCGCCCTGGTCGTAGGGGGTGGTGTGGTCGAGGTCGGCGTGGCGGGCGGGCTGGCGGCAGCGGGGGTTGCGGCAGGTCTGGTCCCGGGCGGTGACGTAGTCGCGGATCTTAGAAGTGGGCCGGTAGGCGGGGGTGGCGGTGGTGTGGGCGCAGCCGCCGGGCGCGGCAGCGTCCGCGGCGGCCTGGCGGCGGGCCCTGGCTCGGGCGCGGAGGGCGGCGCGCAGCACCGCGGCCCGGATGCCGGACCCGGTGGTGCTGGTGCTGGTGGTGCTGGTGGAGTTGCAGGTGGCGCCAGTAGCGCCGGTGCCCGTGGTGCCGGAACCTGTGCCGGTGGCACCGGTTCCCATCGTGTCGCTGGTGGCGGGTCCGGGGCCCTCGGGCCCGGGGTGGGCTAGCTGGTTCACGGTGCTGGCGGGGATGGTGACGGTGACCTGGCCGGTGACTCCGGCCGGCCGGCGGGCGGCACCCTGGCGGTGCCGGCGGCGGATGGTCTCGGTGGCGATGGCGTAGCCGTCGGGGTCGGTGAGGATGACCTGCCAGCGGGCGTGCGGGTCAGCGGCGGCGGTGAGGGCGAGCAGCCGGGCCTGGGTGCCGGTGATGGGGCCGATCCGGCTCAGGGTGGCGGGCCCGGCGGGGTCGCCGGCTAGCGCCCGCCAGGAGATGACCAGTTCCAGCAGGCCCGGTGTCGGGCGGCCGGGCTTCCCGCGCGGCGGCGGCTTGGAGGGTGGTCGGCCGGGCTGGCCACGGGGGGGTGAGTGGCTGGCGGGGGGCGGGTGGCCGGTGGGTGGTGGCTGGCCGAGGAACGGGGGGATCTGGGCGGCGGTGCCGGGGATCGGCGGCCAGGCGGAGGGCGGGCCGGGGGCGAACGGGCCGTCGTCCTCCTGGTCGTACCCGGCGTCGTCGTACTCGGGGCTCTGATGGTCGGGCGGGGCGTCGGACGGGTCCGGGTCGGGCGGCGGCGGCACGTCCGGCCGGGGGCCGCGCTGGTCGTCTGCGACGTCGTCGTCCCCGCTGCGGCCAGGGCCGCCGGGGCCGGGGTCGCTGTCGCCGAAGTCGGGGTTGGCCGAGCCGCCGGGGCCGGGGCCCTGGTCGGCGCCGGGCTTGGGGCCGCCGTCGCCTGGATCGCCGGACGGGCCGGCGCCAGGCCCGGCCGGGCCACCGCGGCCGGGACCGGGACCGCCGGA
>JBOHCO010000158.1:0-3706 GCA_050698895.1 Streptosporangiaceae bacterium | reverse complement strand
GTGCTGGCCACGGTCTCGGTGCGGGCGTGCAAACCGGCCAGCCAGCTCTCGTTCCGGCTGACGAACTGCCGCACGTGCCGGTGCCCGCGGACCTCGCCCGCGCGGGGATCGTAGATCACCACCTCGCCCGGCCACACGGACTCCAGGACGCGGGCATCACCGGAGTTGAGCGCCTTGAAGTACTGAGCCACCGGGTCGGCCTGCCCGGCGGCGCGCGTCTGCTGGCGGGCCAGCTCGACAGCGCCGGCAAAGTCCGGGAACCACGGCATGTCTAACCCCCTTCGGGCTCGGCCGGACAGTTACTCCGCAGGCGGCCATAATCCTCCTACCCATCCTGCCCGCCCGGCATGGGGTGGCCGGGCCTTGGGCCGGCCGGGCTTTGGGCCGGCCGGGCTTTGTCGGTGGCCGGTGATAGTCCGGACTGAGGGAATCGGGGCCGCGGAGAGGACAGCCTCCAGGGAGGAATTATGCACTGGTCAGACATTGAGCGCGGTCAGCCCCGGCTGGCCCGGCGCGGACACGAGCGGCTGATCAGGCCCGGCGTGCTGCTGGTGGCCACGATCCGCCGCGACGGCACGCCCCGCCTCAGCCCGGTCGAGCCGCTGCTGCTGGACGGCGACCTGTGGCTGTCCATGATGTGGCAGTCGACCAAGGCCAGGGACCTGCGGCGGGACCCGCGGGTCCTGGTGCACAGCGTGATCACCAGCCGCGAGGGCACCGAGGGCGAGTTCAAGATCCGCGGCACCGCGCGGGCGCAGGACGACCCGGCGGTGCAGCGCCGCTACGCCGACGCGGTGACGGCCAGCCTGGACTGGAGCCCGGTGCCCGGCGAGTTTCACCTGTTCGCCGTGGATATCGAGCAGGTCACCTTCATCAGGTACGACCACACCACCGGCGACCAGTTCACCGCCATGTGGCCGCCGGGCCGGGAGTTCGTCCGCCGGGGCACGTCGGCCACGGTCGTGGGCGAGCCCGAGCCGTTCAGCGACCTGATCTCGGCCGACTAGCCGACGCCGGCGCGGGTTTCATGACCACGGCAATCCGTCAGCGATAGTCGCGGACGAAGTTCCGTGATCATGAAAGGCCGCGCCTTCCGGGCCGGGCGGCCGCCGGGCCGGGTTTGGGCCGCGGCCGCTGAGGTAACTGCACGGCGGCAGTTGCCAGCCTGGCCGCCGGGGCCGTGCTAGCCGGGACCGGCCAGGAGCCGGGGGGACGGGAGGCGCAGCACGATGGTGACGAGGAATCAGGAGCCCCCGGTTCCCGGGCCGAGGGAAACGCCGGAGGCGGGTCCCGCGGCGCGGGCGGGCGAGGCGGTAGAGGCCAGCCCGGCGCCGGACGACAAGGTCCAGGAAGCGGTCGAGGTGGCGGCCAAGGTCGCCGAGGAGACCGGCGGGCTGGGCCGTCCAGGCCGGCCGCTGGACCGGCGCTCGCCGTTCTTCATCGGCATGATGGCGGCGGCCGGCGTGGCCGTCACCTACGGCGTGGTCGAGCTGCTGATCCGGGCCCGCGGCGTGCTGGTGCTCATCGGCCTGGCCCTGTTCGTCGCCGCCGGGCTCGACCCGGCGGTGTCCTGGCTGACTCGCCACCGGCTGCCGCGCTGGACCGCGGTCGTGGTCGTGCTCGTCGCGGTCCTGGGCGTGGGCGCGGTATTCCTGGCCGCCGCCGTCCCGCCCCTGACCAGCCAGGCCACGCTGCTGGCCCACCACGTGCCGCAGTATCTGCACGCGCTCAGGGACCCGCATTCCGAGCTCGGCCGGCTCAACAACCGCTACCACATCGAGGCCCGGCTGCAGAAGCTGCTCACCAGCCGGGGCACCTCCATCGTCGGCGGCGTGCTGGGCGCGGGCGAGGTCGTCCTCAGCGCCGCCACCTCGCTGCTGGTCGTGGTGGTGCTGACGGTCTACTTCCTGGCCGGCCTGCCGCGACTGAAGCTGTTCCTGTACCGGCTGGCCCCGCACTCCCCGGCGGGCCCGGGTGATCCTGCTCGGCGACGAGGTCTTCACCAAGGTCGGCGGCTACGTGCTGGGCAACGTGCTGACCTCGCTGATCGCCGGGCTCGGCACCTACCTGTGGATGGTCGGCTGGGGCATCCCGTACCCGGCGCTGCTCGGGCGGCTGGTCGCGCTGCTGGACCTGATCCCGGTGGTCGGCTCGACCATCGGCGGGGCCATCGTGACCCTGGCCGCGCTGACCGTGTCGGTCCCCGTGGCCCTGGCCACGCTGGCCTTCTACGTGGGCTACCGGATCGCCGAGGACTACCTGGTGGTGCCCCGGATCATGGGCCGCACGGTCCAGGTGCCCGCCGTGGTGACGGTGGTCGCCGTGCTGCTCGGCGGCGCGCTGCTCGGCCTGGTTGGCGCGCTGGTCGCGATCCCGGCCGCCGCCACCATCCGGCTGCTGATCCAGGAGATCACCTTCCGCCGGATGGATCGCAGTTAGCGCGGGCTCACTTGCGGCCCGGCCGCAGCGGCCGCGCCGCCCGCCGCTGATCGCGGGCCACCCGGCGGCGTATGATCCGGCGGCCGTCCTCCGTCCAGTACCTGCCGCACCCCGAGCACCCCCGCAGCGGCCCGTACCGGTCCGACGCCACCCCGGCCTCCCCGAGCGTGCCGCCGCACAGGCACAGGTCGCCCGAGGCGACCAGCCGCGACTGCCGCACCGCCAGCCGGGCGGAGCGCAGCGAGGGACGCTCGCCGGGACCGCTCTCGTGGGTGACGTGATACACGCCGAAGACGACGGAGCCGCCCACCGCGATGACGATGATTCCCACCACGTACAGCATCCGCGCCTCCCGGAAAGACCGGGCCCGACCTACCCCGGAAGGCCCGCGGGAAACGAGGACTCAGCGCCAGGGCTCGATGACCGACTTGATGTTGCCCTCCTGGGTGGTCGAGGTCAGGGCGTCGCCGACCTCGGCCAGCCCGTACCGGTGGGTGACCAGCGCGTCCAGGTCGACCGCGCCGGTGGCGGCCAGCTCGATGGCCGTCGGCCAGGTGTTGGCGTAGCGGAACGTCCCGGTGATGGTCAGCTCGCGCGCCTGGAGCAGCCCGAACGGGATCGTCAGCTGGTCCGGGCCCATGCCCACCAGCACGGCCCGCCCGGCCGGGGCCAGCGCCCGGATCCCGGCGGCTATCGCCGCCGGGGCGCCCGAGCAGTCGATGAACGCGTCGAACTCCCGGCCCGCCGCGGCCTCCTCGCGGGCGTCCAGCGTCAGCGTGGCCCCGCTGCGCTCGGCGGCGGCCAGCCGGTGCGGCGCGATGTCGGTGACCGCGATCGTGGTCGCGCCGCGCGCCCGCGCCACCTGGGTGGTGACCAGCCCGATGGGCCCGGCCCCGGCGATGAGCACGGAACTGCCCGCGGTCAGGCCGGCCTTGGCGGTGGCCCAGATGCCCACCGAGAGCGGCTCGAGCAGCGCGGCCGCGTCGTCGCTGACCTGGTCGGGCACGTCGAAGGCCAGGTCGCTGCGGGCCAGCACGTACTCGGCCAGCGCGCCGTCGACGGGCGGCGTGGCGAAGAATCGCATGTTCGGGCACAGGTTGTAACGGCCCGCCTTGCACTCGGGGCAGCGCCCGCACGGCGTGCCGGGCTCGATCGCCACCCGGGCGCCCAGGCGGCCGGGGTCCACGCCGGCGCCGACCCCGACGATGCGGCCGGAGGTCTCATGGCCGAGCACCAGCGGGCTGCGGACCACGAAGTCCGCGATCCG
>JBOHCO010000157.1:0-2916 GCA_050698895.1 Streptosporangiaceae bacterium | reverse complement strand
GGTTGGGGAGAGGGGCGCGGTGGCTGGTCAACCAGCTTTCGGCGAGCGCTGGCCCTCAGATCGGGTCATAGCGCGACTTAGCGCCCAGAGTTCCGTGTCCTGGACGAACGGTTACCTGCGCCAGGCCGTCTGTGCCGATCTGATCTGCGGGTTTACGGCCGGCTTGCTGGCCTTCGAAGTCCGTTTTCAGAATGAATCGTCGGGAACTGGGCCTTATGTCTTGTTCAGCATTGCGCTGCCCCTGCTGTGGGTGATCGCGGTAGCGCTGGCCGGGGGGTACGACTCGCGCTTCATCGGGGTGGGCACCGACGAGTTCCGCAAGGTGCTCAACGCCGGGGTGTGCGTGACCGCCTGCGTGGCGATCGCGTCGTACGCGACCAAGACGGACGTGGCCCGCGGCTACGTGGTCATCGCCCTGCCGTCGCTGACGGCACTGGACCTGATCGGGCGGCTCACGCTGCGTAAACGGCTGCACAAGCTGCGGCGGCTCGGCAGCTGCATGCGCAAGGTCGTCGTGGTCGGGCACTCAGACGTGGTCGCCGACCTGGCCTCCATGCTGCGCGGCGAGACCTACCACGGCCTGTCGGTGGTGGCCGCCTGCGTGACCGGGCCGGTGCAGCAGGCCGAGGTCATGTCCGTGCCGGTGATCAGCGGCCTGGACCGGGTGGCCGACGTGGTCCAGCGCTACGAGGCCGACACAGTGGCCGTGCTGTCCTGCCCGGAGATGAGCGGGGCGGGGCTGCGCGACCTGGCCTGGGAGCTGGAGAAGACCGGTACCGACCTGTGCGTGGCGCCGGCGCTGCTGGACGTGGCCGGGCCGCGGACCACGATCAGGCCGGTGGCCGGGCTGCCGCTGCTGCACGTGGATCACCCGGAGTTCACCGGGCTGCGGCGGCTGATCAAGGCGGCGTTCGACCGGGCTCTGGCGCTGGCCGCGTTGGTGCTGCTGTCACCGCTGTTTATCCTTATCGCGACGGTCATCCGGCTGTCCGACGGCGGGCCCGCGTTTTTCCGGCAGACTCGGGTCGGCCGGGACGGCCGGGCGTTCACGGTGTTTAAGTTCCGCACCATGGTCGTCGATGCCGAGGCCCGCAAGGCCCAGCTGGTCTCGCTCAACGAGAGCGACGGCGTGCTGTTCAAGATGCGCCGCGACCCGCGGGTGACCTGGGCGGGCGTGCGGCTGCGCCGCTACTCACTGGATGAACTGCCGCAGCTGATCAACGTGCTGATCGGGGACATGTCGCTGGTCGGTCCGCGCCCCGCGCTGCCGCAGGAGGCGGCGCTGTACGGCGACCACGTCCGCCGCCGCCTGGCCGTCAAGCCGGGCATCACCGGGCTGTGGCAGGTCAACGGGCGCTCGGACCTGACCTGGGACGAGTCGGTCCGGCTGGACCTGCGCTACGTGGAGAACTGGTCGTTCATGCTGGACGTGCAGATCCTGTGGAAGACCTGGTCGGCCGTCTTCCACGGATCCGGCGCCTACTGAGGCGCCGCCGCGTCCGGGTAGCGCGTCCGGGTAGCAGGGGGAGTAGCGATAGCCTGGCTCGACCGGGCCGCTCTGCAGTTAGGCTGCGCTGCGGTTAGTGTGCTCAGCGGTTAGTGCGCACTGCGGTTAGGTTGCTGAGCCGGTCCTATTCCCTTGTTGTCTATCTGGAGTTGTGCTGATGACCTCTGACGATGAGCTGGCTCGTGATCTTGCCGTCGCGGCAGGCGAGCGGTTGCTGGCCATCCGCTCGGAGCCGGTCGGTGACGCGGCCGGCCTGCGGGCCGCGGGCGACCGCCAGTCCCACGAGTTCCTGGCCGCCGAGCTGGCCCGGCAGCGGCCCGGTGACGCGGTGCTGTCTGAGGAGGGCCAGGACGACCCGGTCCGGCTGTCGGCGCGCCGGGTCTGGATTGTCGACCCGCTGGACGGCACCAGGGAGTTCGGCGAGCCCGGCCGCACGGACTGGGCGGTGCACGTCGCGCTCTGGGCCGACGGCGAGCTCACCGCCGGCGCCGTCGCCCTGCCGGCCCAGGGCCATGTGCTCAGCACGGCCGAGCCGATCGAGCAGCCTGAGCCGGTGTCAGGACCGCTTCGGCTGCTGGTGAGCCGGTCGCGCCCGCCGCAGTTCGTCCAGGACCTGGCCGAGCGGCTGGGCGCCGTCCTGGTCCCCATGGGCTCGGCCGGGGCCAAGGCCGCGGCCGTCATCACCGGCGAGGCCGACGCGTACGTGCACAGCGGCGGCCAGTACGAGTGGGACTCCGCCGCGCCAGTCGCAGTCGCGCGCTCCGCCGGGCTGCACTGCTCCCGGATCGACGGCTCGCCGCTGGCGTACAACCGGGCCTCACCCGCTCTGCCGGATATCCTGATCTGCCAGGCTGAGATCGCGCCACTGCTGCTGGAGGCAATCCGCGCCGACAGCCTGGCCCGCTGACCCCCGACTTACCCGGAGCTTTCCTGATGGCACCGCCCCGCGCCGATTACCTGCTCTCCCAGCTCGACGTGCTCGAAGCTGAGTCGATCCACGTCATGCGGGAGGTGGCCGCCGAGTTCGAGCGGCCGGTGCTGCTGTTCTCCGGTGGCAAGGACTCCATCGTGATGCTGGCCCTCGCCCAGCGCGCCTTCGCGCCGGCGCACATCCCGTTCCCGGTCATGCACATCGACACCGGCCACAATTTTCCCGAGGTGCTGGAGTTCCGGGACCGCCGGGTGGCCGAGGCCGGGACGCGCCTGGTCGTGGCGTCGGTCCAGGACTCGATCGACGCGGGGCGGGTGGTCGAGGAGACGGGCCGCTTCGCCAGCCGTAACCGGCTGCAGATCACCACGCTGCTGGACGCGCTGGCCGAGCACCAGTTCGACGCCGTGTTCGGCGGCGCGCGGCGGGATGAGGAGAAGGCCCGGGCCAAGGAGCGGGTGTTCTCCTTCCGGGACGAGTT
>JBOHCO010000156.1:0-8835 GCA_050698895.1 Streptosporangiaceae bacterium | reverse complement strand
GTGCCGGGGGCGTCGGCGAGGTCGGGCGGTGAGGTCAGTGGGTGAGGTCAGTGGGTGAGGTCAGTGGGCGGCGGTGGCGCGCACGTCCAGGCCGCGCTCGCGCAGCGCCGCCTCGGCCTGGTAGATGTCGGCCTGGCGGGCCCGGTCGCCGCCCGGCGGCGGGCTGACGCCCAGCCGGGCGCAGGCCTCTCGCAGGGCGTCCAGGTAGGCGCCGCGCAGCACCCGGACGTGGTGGCTCTTGGCCTGGACCGCCGGGCGGAACTCGGTCGCCTCGAGCTCGGCCCGCAGCCGTCGCAGGTTGGCCGCCAGGCGGTCGGCTGGCTCGACCGGCGCCGGCCGCCTACGGCTCTCGGCCATCCTGCGGGAGACTCGAACCGATGCCACCAGCGCGTACCCCGCGGCGGTCGGCAGCAGCAGGGCCAGCACCAGCAGCGCGACGATGCGCATGCCCCCAGTGTCCGCCGTCCGGCGAGCGCTAGGCAAGTGAAGGAGATCGATGAACAACGAAACCGGCCGGCCCTGGTGGCACGGCGCGGTCTTGTACCAGCTGTACGTCCGGTCGTGGGCCGACTCCGATGGCGACGGATACGGGGACCTGCGCGGCCTCATCAGCCGCCTGGACCACCTGGAATGGCTGGGCGTGGACGGCGTCTGGCTGTCGCCCACCATGCCCTCGCCCGACGCCGACTGGGGCTACGACGTCAGCGACTACACCGCCGTCCACCCCGAGCTGGGCACGCTGGCCGACCTGGACGAGCTGATCGCGGCGGCCGGCGCCCGCGGCATGCGGGTGCTGCTCGACCTGGTGCCCAACCACACCAGCTCCGCGCACCCCTGGTTCATCGAAGCCGAGTCCAGCGCGACCTCGGCGCACCGCGACTACTACGTCTGGGCCGACCCGTCGCCCGGCGGCGGGCCGCCGAACAACTGGCTGGACATGACCGGCGCGCCGGCCTGGACGCTGAGCCAGCCGACCGGCCAGTACTACCTGCACAACTTCCTGCCCGCCCAGCCCGACCTGAACTGGTGGGATCCGGCCGTGCACGAGGAGTTCCGGCGGATCCTGGACTTCTGGTTCGACCGGGGCGTGGCCGGGTTCCGCATCGACGTGGCCCAGGGCCTGTACAAGGACGCGCTGCTGCGCGACAACCCGGTGCTGGAGCACGAGGACTCGCTGCGCGGCCTGTTCGGCCTGCGGCCGGTCCACAACTTCAACCAGCCCGAGGTGCACGGCGTCTACCGGGACTGGCGCAAGATCGCCGAGAGCTACACCCCGCCCCGGCTGCTGCTCGGCGAGACCTGGGTCAGCGAGCTGGACGAGCTGGCCAGGTACTACGGCGACAACGACGAGCTGCAGCTGGCGTTCAACTTCCCGTTCGTGTTCGCCTCGTTCACCGCCGAGGACCTGTCCGGCGTGATCCGGCGCACGCTGGCCCGGCTGCCCGCCGGGTCGTGCCCGGTCTGGACGGCGTCGAACCACGACGTGGGCCGGTTCCCGAGCCGCTGGTGCGGCGGCGACGACCAGCGGACCCGGCTCGCGCTGCTGCTGCTGGCCACGCTGCCGGGCACCTCGGTGCTGTACTACGGCGACGAGATCGGCATGCTCGACGTCGACGTGCCGCCCGACCTCCAGCGCGACGAGATGACCCTGGGCGCCACCGGCGGTCAGGGCAACCGGGACCGGGGCCGCACCCCGATGCAGTGGGACGACTCGCCCACGGCCGGGTTCACCACGGCCGAGCGACCCTGGCTCCCGGCCGGAGTCGCCGCGGACCGCAACGTGGCCGCCCAGCGCGGCGACCGGGGCTCGACGCTGTGGCTGTGCCGCGAGCTGCTGGCCCTCCGCCGGGCCGAGCTGGGTGGCCACGTCGCGCCCTACGAGGAGCTGGCCGTGGCGGACGGGCTGTGGGCTTACCGGGTCGGCGGGCTGACCGTGCTGGCCAACCTGTCCGGCCAGGCCCGCATCTGGCCGGGGGAGTGCGGCGAGATCCTGCTCACCACCGGCGCCGAGCCCGGTCGCGATCCGGATGGCGTCACGCTCGCCCCCTGGGCCGGCCTCATCGCCCGCTAGCCCGCCCGCGTGGCTGCAACAACCACGTTGTCCGGGTGGGGGAGCGGGCCGGATTCGGGCTCGGGACCGGGCTGGGGCTGGCGGGGCAGACGTGCGGCGAGTGGCGCAGGTGAGAGGCCCGCCGGAATGGGCCAGGGTGAGGGGTCAGCGGGACGGGCGCAGGCTCGGCTGAGCGAAGGGCTCCCGTAGGCTTGATGCGTGCTGATGCGAGTGGATCTTCGCGGTAAGCCCGCCAGCGAGCTGCGCCCTGGCGAGCTCGCCGGCCTGCTGCCGCGCGCCGAGCTCGATGTGCAGGCGGCCCTGGCCACGGTCCAGCCGGTCTGCGAGGACGTCCGGCGGCGCGGCAGCGCGGCGGTCCGCGAGCATACGGCCCGGTTCGACGGGGTGGACCTGGCCACCACGCGGGTGCCCCAGCAGGCCCTCGACGACGCCCTGGCCGGGCTCGGCGCCGACCTGCGGGCGGCGCTCGAGGAGGCCGCCCGCCGGGCCCGGCTGGTGCACCTGGACCAGGTGCCGGCCGAGCGAGTCACCACCGTGGCGCCCGGCTCGACCGTCACCGAGCGGTACGTGCCGGTCGGCCGGGCCGGGGTGTACGTGCCCGGCGGCCTGGTCGCCTACCCGTCGTCGGTCATCATGAACGTGATCCCGGCCCAGGCCGCCGGGGTCGGCGAGATCGCGGTCGCCTCGCCGCCGCAGGCGGATCAGGGCGGGCTGCCGCACCCGGCCATCCTGGCCGCCTGCGCGCTGCTCGGCATCACCGAGGTGCACGCGGCCGGCGGGGCCCAGGCCATCGCGATGCTCGGCTACGGCACCGCGGACTGCGCGCCGGTGGACGTCATCACCGGGCCCGGCAACGTGTACGTGGCCGCGGCCAAGCGGCTGCTCAGCGGCCAGGTCGCGGTGGACGCCGAGGCCGGCCCGACCGAGATCGCGATCATCGCCGACGGCGGCGCCGACCCCGCCTTCCTGGCCGCCGACCTGGTCGCCCAGGCCGAGCACGACCCGCTGGCCGCCTGCCTGCTGATCACCAGCGACCCCGGCCTGGCCGACCGCGTCGACCCGGCCCTGGCCGCCGCGGTGGCGGCCACCCGGCACACCGACCGGGTCCGGGCCGCGCTGGACGGCCAGTCGGCCTGCGTGCTGGTGGACGACCTGGACGCGGCGCTGGCCGTGTCCGACGCCTGGGCGCCCGAGCACCTGGAGATCCAGGCCGACGGTGCCGCCGCGCTGGCCCGCCGGGTGCGCAACGCCGGCGCGGTCTTCGTGGGCCCGTGGGCGCCGGTCTCGCTCGGGGACTACCTGGCCGGCTCCAACCACGTGCTGCCCACCGGGGGCACGGCCCGGCACTCCGGCGGGCTGTCGGTGCTGTCGTTCCTGCGCGGCATCCACATCGTCGCCTGCGACCAGGCGGGGCTGGCCGCCGCGGCCCCGTACATCGACGCGCTGGGCGGCGCCGAGGACCTGGTCGCCCACGTCCAGGCGGTCCGCACCCGGGTTCCGAAGGAGCAGGCATGACTGTGCTGCCCAGGGGGGACGACCCCCCTATCCCCCCCGCGCCGCCTGCCGGCGGCACGGGCGTTCCCATCCGCGACGACCTGGCCGGGCGCGAGCCCTACGGCGCGCCGCAGCTCAGCGTCCGGATCGCGCTGAACACCAACGAGAACCCGTACCCGCCGCCACCCGAGCTGGTCGCCGACATCACCGCCTCCGTGGCCAAGGCGGCGGCCGGGCTGAACCGCTACCCCGACCGCGACGCCGTCGCGCTGCGCGAGGGCCTGGCCGCCTACCTGGGCCACGGCCTGACCCGGGAGCAGACCTGGGCCGCCAACGGGTCCAACGAGATCATCCAGCAGCTGCTGCAGGCCTTTGGCGGGCCCGGCCGCAGCGCGCTCGGCTTCGAGCCGTCCTACTCCATGCACCAGATCATCGCCCAGACCACCGCCACCCGGTGGATCTCCGGGACCCGCAACGAGGATTTCAGCCTGGACGCCGAGGCGGCGGCCAGCGCCATGACCGAGCATCAGCCCGACGTGGTGTTCCTGACCTCGCCCAACAACCCCACCGGCACCGCGCTGCCGCTGCCGGTGATCGAGGCTGTCTGCGCCGCCGCGCCCGGCATGGTCGTGGTGGACGAGGCCTACGCCGAGTTCGCCCGCGACCCGGACGGAAGTGCGCTGGCCCTGCTGCCCCGCTTCCCCCGGCTGGTCGTGGTCCGGACCATGTCCAAGGCGTTCGCGCTGGCCGGGGCGCGACTGGGCTACCTGGCCGCGGACCCGGCCGTCGTGCGGGCGCTGCTGCTGGTCCGGCTGCCCTATCACCTGTCCGCGCTGACCCAGGCCGTGGCCTCGGCCGCGCTGCGGCGCGCCCCGGTGCTGCTGGCCTCGGTGGCCGCCATCCGGGCCGAGCGCGATGCGGTGGTGACCTGGCTGCGCGAGCAGGGCCTGGCCGTGGCCGACTCGGACGCCAACTTCGTGCTGTTCGGCCGGTTCGCCGACCGGCGGGCCACCTGGCAGGAGCTGCTGGACCAGGGCGTGCTGATCCGCGAGGTCGGCCCGCCGCAGTGGCTGCGGGTCAGCGTCGGCACCCCCGAGGAGATGGCCGGGTTCCGCACCGCGCTGAGCGCGGTGCTGGCCGGGCCGCAGGCCCAGCTGGAAGGAGCGTCGTGAGCCGGTCCGCGCGGGTCGAGCGCGTCACCAGGGAGACCAAGGTGGCGATCGAGCTGGAGCTGGACGGCTCGGGGATCACCGACGTCGCCACCGGCGTGCCGTTCTTCGACCACATGCTGGCCCAGCTCGGCAAGCACGCGCTGCTGGACCTGACCGTGCGCACCCAGGGCGACATCGAGATCGACGCCCATCACACCGTCGAGGACACCGCGCTGGCCCTGGGCCAGGCGCTGGCCGAGGCGCTCGGCGACAAGGCGGGCATCAGCCGGTTCGGTGACGCCCTGGTGCCGATGGACGAGACGCTGGCCCGCGCGGCGGTGGACCTGTCCGGCCGCCCCTACGCCGTGCACTCCGAGCCGGACGGCATGGCCCCGCTGATCGGCACCTACGACACCACGCTGACCCAGCACTTCTTCGAGTCACTGGCGCACACCGCGGGGCTGTGCGTGCACCTGGACGTGCTCACGGGACGCAACCCGCACCACATCGTAGAAGCGCAGTTCAAGGCGTTCGCCCGCGCGCTGCGCGCGGCCGCCGCGCCCGACCCGCGGGCCCGCGGCGCCATCCCCAGCACCAAGGGCACCCTGTGAGCCGTCCGCCCCGGATCGCGGTGCTCGACTACGGCTCGGGCAACCTGCGCTCGGCCCAGCGGGCGCTGGCCCGCGCCGGGGCCGACGCCGAGGTGACCGCCGACCAGCGGACCGCGCTGGACGCCGACGGCCTGGTCGTGCCCGGCGTCGGCGCGTTCGCGGCCTGTATGGCCGGGCTGCGAGCGGCCGGCGGCGAGCAGGTCATCGCCAAGCGGCTGGCCGCCGGGCGGCCGGTCCTGGGCATCTGCGTGGGGATGCAGGTGCTGTTCGAGGCCGGCGTCGAGCACGGCCAGCGCACGGCCGGCTGCGGCTGCTGGCCCGGTGTCGTCGAGCGGCTGACCGCCCCGGTGCTGCCGCACATGGGCTGGAACTCGGTCCGGCCCCCGGTCGGCTCGCGGCTGCTGGCCGGCCTCGGCGCCGAGCAGATGTTCTACTTCGTGCACTCCTACGCGGTGCTCCAGGCGCCCCCGGCGACTCGGGCCGCCGCGGCCGCCCCGCTGGTCACCTGGGCCACGCACGGCCAGCCGTTCGCCGCCGCGGTGGAGGACGGGCCGCTGGCCGCCACCCAGTTCCACCCCGAGAAGTCTGGCGACGCGGGCGCGGTGCTGCTCGCTAACTGGCTGGAGACGCTGCGCTCATGAAGGCGCAACCCTCGACGCTGACCCTGCTGCCCGCCGTGGACGTGGCCGACGGCCAGGCCGTGCGCCTGGTCCAGGGCGCGGCGGGCACCGAGACCCTGTACGGCAGCCCGCTCGACGCCGCCCGGAACTGGCAGGAGGCCGGGGCCGAGTGGATTCACCTGGTGGACCTGGACGCGGCCTTCGGCCGCGGGTCCAACGCCCGGCTGCTGGCCTCGCTGATCAGCCGGCTGGACGTCCGCGTCGAGCTGTCCGGCGGCGTCCGCGACGACGCGTCGCTAACCGCGGCGCTGGCCACCGGCTGCGCACGCGTGGTCATCGGCACCGCGGCCCTGGAGAACCCGGACTGGGTCCGCGCCGCCATCGCCGCGCACGGCGACCAGGTCGCGGTCGGGCTGGACGTGCGCGGCACCATGCTGGCCGCGCGCGGCTGGACCAGCGACGGCGGCGAGCTGTTTGAGACGCTGGCCCGGCTCGATGCCGCCGGCTGCTGCCGGTACGTGGTAACCGACGTGCACAAGGACGGCATGATGCAAGGCCCGAACCTGGACCTGCTGCGCCGGGTCTGCGACCGCACCGACCGGCCGGTCATCGCCAGCGGCGGCGTTTCCACCCTGGCCGACCTGCGCGCCATCAGCGGCCTGCTACCGCTCGGCGTCGACGGCGCGATCATCGGCAAGGCGCTGTACTCGGGCGCGTTCACGCTCCCCGACGCGCTCGCCGCGGTGGCCCGGTGACCGCCGCCGCGTCGGCCGGCACCGCGACGACCGTCGCCATCCGGGTCATCCCGTGCCTGGACGTCGATGACGGCCGGGTGGTCAAGGGCCTCAACTTCCGCGACCTGCGCGACGCCGGGGACCCGTTCGAGCTGGCCGCCGCCTATGACCGGGACGGCGCCGACGAGCTGGTGTTCCTCGACATCACCGCGTCCAGCGACCGCCGGGACACCATGTACGACGTGGTCCGCCGTACCGCCGAGCAGGTGTTCATCCCGCTGACCGTGGGCGGCGGCGTGCGCAGCGTGGACGACGTGGACCGGCTGCTGCGCGCCGGCGCGGACAAGGTGTCGCTGAACACCGCCGCCATCGCCCGCCCCGAGCTGCTCACCGAGGCCGCGCTCAGGTTCGGGTCCCAGTGCATCGTGCTGTCCGCCGACGTGCGCCGTGTTAGCCCAGGGGGGCGACCCCCCAGACCCCCCCGATTCGAGGTGACCACCCACGGCGGTCGGCAAGGCACCGGGATCGACGCCATCGAGTGGGTCCGCCGGGCCGCCGAGCTGGGCGTGGGCGAGATCCTGCTGAACTCCATGGACGCCGACGGCACCCGGGGCGGGTTCGACCTGGAGCTGATCCGGGCCATCCGGGCCGAGGTCACCGTCCCGGTCATCGCCAGCGGCGGCGCCGGCCGGCCCGCCGATTTCCCGCCCGCCGTCGACGCCGGGGCCGACGCCGTGCTGGCCGCCAGCCTGTTCCACTTCGGCACCGCGTCGATCGGCCAGGTCAAGGACGAGCTCGCCCGGGCCGGCCACCGCATCCGGCCCGTGACCAGCCCGCTTACCGGAGACCCGGCAGATGAGTGAGCAGAGAATCAGCCCGGCGGACTCCGCGCTCGACCCGGCCATCGCGGCCCGGCTCAAGCGCGACCCCAGCGGCCTCATGGCGGCCATCGCCCAGCAGTACGACACCGGCGAGGTGCTCATGCTGGGCTGGATGGACGACGAGGCGCTGCACCGGACGCTGACCACCGGGCGGTGCACCTACTGGTCGCGCAGCCGCCAGGAGTACTGGGTGAAGGGCGGCACCTCCGGCCACCACCAGCTCGTCAGGTCGGTCGCCCTGGACTGCGACGGCGACGCCATCCTGGTCCGCGTGGACCAGGTCGGCGCGGCCTGCCACACCGGCGACCGCACCTGCTTCGATGCCGCCGTCCTCACCGAGTCCCCCTGACGGCCCGGCTCGGCCGGCTCAGCTCGCGGACTGCTCGCGGGCGACCTGCGTGAAGGCCTCCAGGGCCTCGGTGTCCGAGTAGCGGTTCAGCACGTACTCGCGGGCCCACTCCTGCGCGCCGGCGTCGCCGCCGGCCGCGATGATCCGCGCCGCAGCCTCGGTGTCGTAGAGCGTCCGGCGTAGCGAGACCGACGGGCCGAGCAGCGCCCAGGCCGCGCCCGGGTGCCCGTAGGGCATGCCCACGCTGCCCGGATTGAGGACCCGCCGGCCGGCCGCCAGGCGATCGAACGGCATGTGGGTGTGACCGCAGGCCACCGTCGGCGCGGTCACGTCGGCCAGCACCTGCGCCCAGCGCTCCGGGGGGCTGTCGACCAGCACCATCTCGTCGTCGCGGCGGGGTGAGGCGTGGCAGAACAGTACCGGCCCGAGGCCGTCGACATCCAGGGTGACGGTCAGCGGCAGCCCGTCCAGCCGGTCCCGGTGGGCCGGGCCGATCAGGACCGCGCTCGCCGCCGCGGCAGGGCCGTTCGGGCCGGGAATCACGCCGCCGTCGTGGGCGGTGACCATCTCCCGCTCGCAGTTGCCGTGCACCCAGACCGCCCGGTCGCCGAGCTCGGCCAGCCGGTCCAGGGTCGGCCCCGGCAGCGGGCCGAGCGCGATGTCGCCCAGCAGCACGACCCGGTCGGCGGCGGCGACCTCGGGCTCGGCCAGCACGGCGTCAAGCGCGGGCAGGTTCCCGTGGATGTCGGCCAGCACGGCCACCGATCCCGCCGATGCGCCGGTCATGAATCCTGGCCGGCCGCGAACTGGGCCGCGAACTGGGCCCAGGTCTGCTGGCCGTCGGCATGCTCGGGACAGGTGGCCAGCCCGTCCGCGAAGGCCCGGTAGCCCCGGCCGGGCAGCTTGATGCTGAGCACCCGGCGC
>JBOHCO010000155.1:0-2948 GCA_050698895.1 Streptosporangiaceae bacterium | reverse complement strand
GGCGCGCGGCCAGGCGGGTGGCCAGCAGGTAGTACAGCGGCACGGTGACGACCAGGCCGACGATCCACGACAGGTCGGTGCCGTTCATCGCGCTGGCCGCCGGGCCGGTCCACAAGCTGGTCGACATGAACGGGATCTCGACCACGATGCCGATGAGGTAGGCGGTGATGCCGATCCAGCCAAACCGTCCGTACTGACCGCCGCTGGGGTCGAAGAACGCCTCGACGTCGTACTCGCCATGCCGGATCAGGTAGTAGTCGACCAGGTTGATCGCGGTCCACGGGATGAGGACGTACAGCAGCAGCAGGATGAAGTCGGTGTAGTTGGTGAGGAAGTTGGCCTGCAGGCCGATGGCCAGGATCAGGGACAGTGCGACGATGGCGACCGAGAGGATGGCGCGGACCCGGGCGCCGGGTATCCACTTGCGGGCGAAGGTCTGTCCCGTCGTGATCGAGCAGAGCACCCCGCCGTACAGGTTGATCGAGTTGGTGTCCATGATCCCCAGCGCGAAGACGATCATGACGAGCCAGCCGACGCCGCCGCTGAGGGTGTGCAGCTCGCCGATCTGGTTGGGGTTGCTGGAGGCCACGCCCACCACGGCGCCGAGCAGCATGGGCAGGACGCTGCCCAGGACGGTGCCCCAGTAGGACATCCAGAAGGTGGAGCCGGAGTCTTTGCTGGGCGGCATGTAGCGGGAGTAGTCCGAGACGTAGGGGGCGTAGGCGATCTGCCAGAGCACGCCCAGCGACACGGCCGACAGGAAGCCGCCGCCGCTGAAGTGGCCGGTCGACAGGAAGTTGGCGGGCAGGCCGTGCACCCCGGCGATGAAGATCAGGCTGAGGATCATCACGCCGCCGAACAGGATGATCGCCCACCTGTTCACGGCGTGGATCATGTCGTAGCCGAAGATCGTGATGACCAGGCTGACGACGGCGCAGATCACGATGCCGGTGTTGACGCTGATGCCGCTGGCCAGCGAGTTGATGGACTGGCCGCCGAGGACCAGGTTGGAGGCGAAGAAGCCGACGTACATCGCCACGGCGACCAGCACGACCAGCAGCGCGCCGAAGTAGCCGAACTGGGCCCGGCTCTGGATCATCTGCGGCACGCCGAGCCGCGGGCCCTGAGCCGAGTGCAGCGCCATGAACAGCGCGCCGACGACGTTGCCGAGCACGATCGCGATCAGGCTCCACCAGAAGCTCAGGCCGTAGACGGCCGGCGCGAGCGCGCCGGTCACGAACGTCAGCGGCATGATGTTGGAGCTGAACCAGATCGTGAACAGGTCGCGGGGTTTCCCGTGCCGTTCCGCCAGCGGGATGATGTCGATGGTGCGGCGCTCAAGGGCGCCGGGCTCGGTGGTCTGGCTCATGAGATTGCCTCCGTCCTTCGGGGCGGTAGAGGTGATCTGAGGGCTGGCGTCTGCGCTGGGGCCGGCCACAGCATGCCGGCGGTTTCGGCGGCGGTAGCCAGTTCGTCGTCGAGGGCGATGTCGACGACCAGCAGTTCGGGTGCCGGGACGGCCTCGCGGTGCCGCGGCGCGGCGGCGACGGTCCGGCCGTCGGGGGCAATGACGCGGCTGCCGCCGAGCATGCGGTCGCCGGCCGTGCCGCCGTGCTGGTTGGCCGAGATCCACCACTGGCTGTTGCACAGGGCGTGAGCGGGGTAGATGGTGTCCCACCAGCTGGCCACGGCGGCCTCGTAGGCCGACGGGTGCAGCACGAGGTCGGCGCCCGCCGCGCGCAGCGCGCGGGCGGTCTCGGGGAAGTCGCCGTCGAAGCAGACGCACAGGCCGACGCGGCCGATCCCGGCGATGTCGCCGGCCGTCACCGCGTCGTCGCCGGGCCGGAAGACCTCCGGCTCGGCCCCGTACAGGTGCGCCTTGCGGTGGCGGAGCAGCAGGTCGCCCGCGGGCCCGTAGACCACGGCGGTGTTGAACAGCTGCCCGCCGTCCCGCTCGGGGAAGCTGCCCGCGCACAGCACCAGGCCGGTCTCGCTGGCCAGGGCAGCCAGCCGTCGCTGAACCGGGCCGTCGATCGGCTCGGCCGCGGCCCGTGCGTCGGCGGCGAGCGAGGCGCCGCGGTAGCCGCACAGCCACAGCTCAGGCAGCACCGCGAGCCGGGCGCCGCGCCGGGCCAGTTCCCGGACCGCCGCCTGCGCCGTGCGCAAGCTGGCACCCGGGTCGCGCTCGGGCGTCCACTGGGCGACGCCGACCCGCAGGCCCCCGCTCACCGGACGACTCACCGGGCCGCTCATCGGGCCGCTCATCGGGCCAGGAACCCGCCGTCGACCGGCAGCGCGACGCCGGTGATGAACGAGGCCTCGTCGCTGCACAGGAAGGCCACCGCGCTGGCCACCTCCTCGGCGCGCCCGAGCCGGCCGAGAGGGATCGCCTCGGCCAGCCGGGCCTTGGCCGCGGCCGGGTCGGCCTCCTTCGCGACCAGGGCATCGATCATCGGCGTGTCACAGTCGGACGGGCAGACGCAGTTGACGCGCACGCCGTGGCCGGCCTGATCCAGCGACATCTGCCGGGTCAGGTTCACGATGGCCGCCTTGCTGGCGGCGTAGGCGCACTCGCCGGGCAGGCCCCGGAACCCGAACACCGACGACAGGTTGACCACCGCGCCGCCGCCCGCGGCGATGATGCGCGGCAGGACGTGCCGGGCGGTGAGGTAGGTGCCGCGCAGGTTCACGGCCATCACCGCGTCCCACTGATCCGGCGGGCAGTCGGTCACGCCGCCCTCGGACGGCGCTATCCCGGCCGAGTTGACCAGCAGGTGCGGCCCGCCCAGCTCGCTCGCGCACCGCTCGGCCAGCCGCGCGATGTCCTCGTCACGCGTGACGTCGCAGCCGAAGGCCACCGCCCGCCCGCCGTCCGCGCTGATCGCGGCCGCGACCGCCAGGGCGGCATCCGCGCGCCGGTCGGCCACGGCCACCGCCGCGCCCTCGGC
>JBOHCO010000154.1:0-5971 GCA_050698895.1 Streptosporangiaceae bacterium | reverse complement strand
ACCGAGGCCGGGGCCGGGGCCGGACGGGTGCCGAGCGCCGGGCCGGCCGCCACGGCCGGGCCCAGCGCCGGGGCGGACTCGTCGCCCTCGGCCACGATCGGGTCCTGCTGCACCTCGACCTGGAGGTTGAACAGGCTGCCGACCGACTCCTCCTTGATCCCGTCCATCATGGTGTTGAACATGTCGTAGCCCTCGCGCTGGTACTCGACCAGCGGGTCGCGCTGCGCCCAGCCGCGAAGGCCGATGCCCTCGCGCAGGTAGTCCATCTCGTACAGGTGCTCGCGCCACTTCCGGTCGAGCACGGACAGCACGACCCGCCGCTCGAACTCGCGCATGAGCTCCTCGCCCAGCTCCTCGGTCCGGTTCTGGTAGGCGGTGTGCGCGTCGTCGCGGATGTACTCGGTGATCATCTCGCCGGACAAGCCGGACTTCTCGCCGCCGGCCTCGTCAACGAGGTGCTTGACGGTGATGCCGACCGGGTAGAGCTGGCGGAACGCGCGCCAGAGCCGGTCCAGGTCCCACTCCTCGGGGAAGCCCTCGGCGGTGGCCCCGACCACGTAGCTGTCCACGACCTCATCGAGCATGGTGTTGATCTGGTCCTGGAGGTCGGCGCCGAGCAGGACCCGGTGCCGCTCGTCGTAGACGACGTGCCGCTGCCGGTTCATCACGTCGTCGTACTTGAGCAGGTCCTTGCGGATCTCGAAGTTCTGCGCCTCGACCTGGGACTGCGCGGACCGGATGGCCCGGCTGACCGTCTTGGACTCGATCGGCACCTCGGGCGGGGTCTTGAGGATCTCCATGATGTGCGCGATGCGGTCGGCGTTGAACCGGCGCATGAGGTCGTCCTCGAGCGACAGGTAGAACCGGGACTCGCCGGGGTCGCCCTGACGGCCGGCGCGGCCGCGCAGCTGGTTGTCGATGCGGCGGGACTCGTGCCGCTCGGTGCCCAGCACGTACAGGCCGCCGGCGGCGACCACTTCCTCGTGCTCCTCGGCGACGGCCTTGCGCGCCTTGTCGACGGCCTCGGGCCAGGCGGCCTCGAAGTCCTCGGGGGTGTCCACCGGGGACAGGCCGCGCTGGTGCAGTTCCAGGTCGGCGATGAACTCGGGGTTGCCGCCGAGCATGATGTCGGTGCCGCGGCCGGCCATGTTGGTGGCCACGGTGACCGCGCCCTTGCGGCCGGCCTGGGCGATGATCGCGGCCTCGCGCTCGTGGTACTTCGCGTTCAGCACCTCGTGCGGGATGCCTCGCCGCTTCAGCGCCCTGGACACCCGCTCGGACTTCTCCACGCTGGTCGTGCCGACCAGGACGGGCTGCCCGTGCTGGTGCCGCTCGACGATGTCGTCGACCAGCGACTCGTACTTGGCCGGCTCGGTCTGGTAGACCACGTCGGACTCGTCGCCCCTGATCATCGGCTTGTTGGTGGGGATCGGCACCACGCCGAGCTTGTAGGTCCCGTGGAACTCGTTGGCCTCGGTCATGGCCGTTCCGGTCATCCCGGCCAGCTTGTCGTAGAGCCGGAAGTAGTTCTGGAGGGTGATGGTGGCGAGCGTCTGGTTCTCGTCCTTGATCGCCACGCTCTCCTTGGCCTCCACGGCCTGGTGCATGCCCTCGCTCCACCTCCGGCCGGCCAGGATGCGGCCGGTGAACTCGTCCACGATCAGGATCTCGCCGTTCATCACGACGTAGTCCTTGTCCTTGGCGTACAGCTCCTTGGCCTTGATCGCGTTGTTCAGGAAGCTGATCAGCGGGGTGTTGACCGACTCGTAGAGGTTGTCGATGCCGAGCCAGTCCTCGACCTTCTCGATGCCCGCCTCGGTGATGCCGACGGTCCGCTTCTTCTCGTCGACCTCGTAGTCGCCCTCGCCGTCCTCGCCGCGCCGCAGCCGGGGCGCGATGCGCGCGAACTCCTGGTACCAGATGCTGTTCTGGTCCACCGGGCCGCTGATGATCAGCGGGGTCCGGGCCTCGTCAATGAGGATGGAGTCGACCTCGTCCACGATCGCGAAGTGGTGCCCGCGCTGGACGCACTCCTCCAGGCCCCAGGCCATGTTGTCGCGCAGGTAGTCGAACCCGAACTCGTTGTTGGTGCCGTAGGTGATGTCAGCGGCGTACTGCTTGCGCCGGTGGTCAGGCTCCATGTCGGCCAGGATGACGCCGACCTCCAGGCCCAGGAACCGGTGAATCCGGCCCATCCACTCGGAGTCGCGCCGGGCCAGGTAGTCGTTGACCGTGACGATGTGCACGCCCTGGCCGGTCAGCGCGTTCAGGTAGGCGGGCAGCACGCTGGTCAGGGTCTTGCCCTCACCGGTCTTCATCTCGGCGATGTTGCCCAGGTGCAGCGCGGCACCGCCCATGATCTGGACGTCGAAGTGCCGCTGGCCGATGGTCCGCTGGGCGGCCTCCCGGACCGCGGCGAACGCCTCGGGCATCAGGTCCTCCAGCGTCTCGCCGTCGGCGTAACGCTGCTTCAGCTCGTCGGTCATTGCCCGCAGCTCGGCGTCGCTCAGCGCGGAGATCTCCGGCTCGATCGAATTGACCTGGTCGGCAATCCGCTTGAGCTTGCGCAGGGTCTTGCCCTCGCCAGCGCGCAGGACGCTGTCAATGATGGCTGGCACTTGTCGTCGCGCTCCTCGCGGATCGTCTGGCTTCTCTCGCCGGGCACCGCAAGCGCCTATCACACTGGCCTGGACCCTCTGCCCATGGACCCTGCCAGAGCAGGCTGGATGCGCTGCGGCGGACCGGCACACAGTCCTGCCCCCATGGTAGGCGAGAGAGCCGGCTAAGCCGAGCCGACGACAGTTATGCCGCCGCACGAGACAGTTACGGCAGGGTCACGCGGGAGCCACGAGAGGGGCCGATTAAGCCCCTGTACGCTGGCCTGGCCACAATGATAGGTACATCGCCAACAGGCATGAGAGGAGCAGGGCGCATGCCGAACCAGGTGGAGCCAGGCACGATGGGTGGCGCCCCGCCCGAGTCGGTCGGTGCCGGCGGCGCTGCCGCCGGGGCCCAGACCGCGCACGGCGGCCCGGAAGTCCTGGGCGGCTCCCCCGCCGGAACGCTGGCCCAGCCGGGACCGACCGGCGAGTACGAGTCGTTCCATGGCCGGACGGTCTCCTGGGTAGCCGTCACGCTCATCGTCGCCGGCTTCCTCGCCGGCGGCCTGTCGATCGTCTTCGCGGCCTGGCCCACGTTCTGGGTCGGCGCCGGCATCGCGGCCATCGGCGGCCTGCTGGCAGCCTTCACGAACATCTTCGAGGACTGGTACTAAACCGCCCGTTCCGGGCCACATCAGCCCGTACATCAATACTGTCGGCGGGGTCGGTTACGCTTTCCGCTCGTGGCCCGATCTGACCTTCCCGCGCCCCAGCTCACCCTGACGCCCGATGACGCCCGGCTGCTGACGCTGCGCGCCCAGGGCCTGATGGGCGCCGACGGCCGCCGCGGCGGGGTGACGGCCATGCTGCGCCGCCTCGGCGCCGTGCAACTGGACACCATCAGCGTGCTGGCCCGCTCGCATGAGCTGGTCGCCTACGCCCGCCTCGGCCCGGTCGGCCGGGAGCGGGTCGAGCGGGCCTACTGGAACCCGCGCCAGCCCGGCGCGTTCGAGTACTGGTCGCATGCCGCCTGCGTGCTGCCGGTCGAGGAGTGGCCCTACTACGGGTTCCGGCGCCGCGCCCTGCTGGCCAGGGGCCAGCGCTGGCACCAGAGCCACCCCGACGTCTGTGCCGCGGTGCTGGCCCGGATCCGGGCCGAGGGCCCGCTGACGGCCACCGAGCTGGGCGGGGCCAAGAAGGGCGGTCCCTGGTGGGACTGGTCCGACACCAAGATCGCCGTGGAATGGCTGCTGGACACCGGCGAGGTGGCCTGCGTCCGGCGGACCGGCTGGCGGCGGGTGTACGACCTGCCCGAGCGCGTGCTGCCGCCCGAACTGCTGGCCGCCGACCCCTCCGACGAGGAGTGCGTGATCCGGCTCGCGGCCACCACGGGCCGGGCGCTGGGCGTGGCCACCCAGGCCGACCTGGTCGACTACCAGCGGGTGCGCTGGGGCGGCACGGGCCAGCAGAAGGACGGGCAGGTGCTGGCGCCGCACGAGGCGGCGGCCGCGGCCGGGCTGGTCCCCGTGCACATCGCGGCCGGCCGTCCGGGCGGCACGCCGCTGGCCGCCTGGGCCGACCCCGAAGCCCTGGCCCACCCGGTGACCGGCCGGCACCGCACCACGCTGCTGTCGCCGTTCGACTCGATGGTCTGGGACCGCAAGCGCACGCTGCGCATGTTCGGCTTCGAGCACAGCCTGGAGGCCTACGTGCCCGCCCCCAAGCGGGTCCACGGCTACTTCGCCATGCCGCTGCTGGCCGGTGGCCGGCTGCTGGGCCGGGTCGACCCGGCCCGCCAGGGCAGCACGCTCATCGCCCGCAAGCTCACGCTGGACAAGGCCCGCGCCGCCGAGCCGATGGCCAGGGCCCTGACCGAGGCGGCGGCCTGGGTCGGCTGCGACAGCGTGGCCCTGGAGCTGGTCAGCCCGCCCGCCCTGCGTTCCCGCCTGGAGTCCGCCCTGGCCGACGCCGGCGCTGGTGGGGGGAGTTAGCCGAGCTCGATGAGCTTGTCGCGGACGGCCACCATCACGGCCTCCATCCGGGAGTGGATCTGGAGCTTCTCCAGGATGTTGCGCACGTGGTTCTTGACCGTGTTCTCCGAGATGAACAGCTCCTTGGCGATGTCGCGGTTGTTCATCCCCCGTGCGATGAGCTTGAGCACCTGCATCTCGCGGTCGGTCAGCTTCGGCGCCGGAACCTGCTGCGGCGGCTCGCTCTCCTCCCGCCGCGCCAGGGCCGCGAACTCCGTCAGCAGCTTGCCCGCCATCGACGGGTTGATCAGCGACTGGCCGCCGTCGACGGCGCGGACCGTGTCGGCCACCTCGTCCAGCGGGATGTCCTTCAGCAGGTAACCGCTGGCGCCGGCCCGGATCGCCTCGAACAGGTCCTCTTCCTCGTCGCTGATCGTCAGCATGACGATCTTGGCGCTCGGGACCACGTCCTTGAGCGCCCGGCAGGCCTCGATCCCGCTGCTGCGCGGCATCCGGATGTCCATCAGCACCACGTCGGGCAGCGACTCCCCGGCCTTCTCGACGGCCTCGGCGCCGTCGCTGGCCTGCCCGACGAGCTCGATGTCCGGCTCGGAGTCCAGCACCATCTCCAGCCCGCGCCGGAACAGTGCGTGATCGTCCACGATCATCGTGCGGATCGGCTCAGGTCGCGCCCCAGCAGACTGGCCCGCCTCTTCGCTGGCCCCGGCGCTGCGGCCCATGCGCATACCTCCTGACGGGCCGCGGCTGGGTATCCGCGCGGCACCAGTGACTGCAAGGTGGTGGCAGTTGCTCAAACTCTCGCCGACCGGGGCTTGCCGTGCAAGCCCCGCCCCAGCGGGGCGGGTCGGCGGCTGAGCTATCCGCTAGCGAGATTAGCGGCTCGCGGTGACTGCCCGATCGCCAGCCCTGGCCCGGGCCGGGCCAGTGCGGCGTCCGCGGCCGGCGCCGCGCGCTCCCCCGGCGCGGGAGCCACCTCCTCGACCAGCCGGATCACCCCGTACTGGTAGCCGCGCCGCCGGTAGACGACGCTGGGCAGCCCGTCGGTGGTGTCGGTGAACAGGAAGAAGTCGTGGCCGACCAGCTCCATCTCGAACAGGGCCTGATCGATGGTCATCGGGCAGGCCACGTGGAACTTCTCGCGGATGACCAGCGGGCCCTCGCCGTCCATCGCGATCGGGACCCGGTTGTCCAGCATGGCCTCGGTGTCCGGCGCCACGCCGTTCGCCGCCGGGATGCGGTCAGCCGACTGATCGGACTCGCCGCCGGCGGCCTTGTTAATGCTGGAGGGGCTGTCCGGGGCCGTTCTGCTCATCGGCACGGACCCGACGGGGACCGGTCCGGGCGCGGGCCGGCTCGCCTCGGCCGGCTCGGCCGTCGTCA
>JBOHCO010000153.1:0-6708 GCA_050698895.1 Streptosporangiaceae bacterium | reverse complement strand
AGGGAGTCGACCAGGAACGACAGCGCCACCTTGTCCAGCTTGTCGGGCATGAGCTGCTCGACGAACCGGCCGGGGAAGGTCATCAGGTGGTCGGTCGCGATCGACCCGGTCACGGCAATGCGCACGGTGGTGTCGTCCTTAGGCTGAGGCGGCAGCGGGCTGAGAACAGCGAAAGCGGGCCCGGTCAGGTTACCGCGCGCCCCACGCCCTGGTCAGGCCTGGAGCACGGCCCGCCGCACGCCCAGGCAGCTCAGCAGCCGCCCGATATCGTCCGGGTCACTGCTGACGACGCTCGCCTTGGTCCGGGCGGCCAGCAACGCCACAAAAGCATCGACGACATCAGCCGTCCCTGATCTGGCCAGAAGCTGACCGACCGGGACGTGGTGATCTGCGGTAAAGGGCACTAACTCGCAGCCCTTGAGAGCCGCCATGAGGCGGGCTTGTACGGCTGGTCTGCGGACCACCTGCGCTGCGACCACTGTCGGCACCATGATCTTGCGCCCGCGACCGATCCGCTCGCGATGACGGTCGGCCGCCGCGCGGTTGCGGGGGTCACTGATGGCAACTAGAACGCCGCTGTCATAAACGACATGCTCGTATCCGACGGAGCTCACGCCGCACCTGCCTCGCGGACCCTGGCCCCGCGCTCGGCAGCCTCACGGGTCTCCGCCTCGAGAGCCTCGCGGTGCAGCCGCACTTCCTCGTCCACTGCGGCTTCCGCGGCCGCCACTTCCTCGGGCGTGGGGTAACCGATCTGCTGGTAGAGCTCGTCCATCGCGGCCAGGCCGTCGGCGCGGATTATGTCCCACTTGAGCTGCTCGGCCAGGGCGGCCTCGACCACGCTGGAGATCGTGACGTTTTGCGTAGCGGCCGCCTCGCGCACGGCCTGAGCCATGGACTCGGGGACCGTGATGTTGAGCACGGCCTTCTTCTCGCTCATGTTATGACCATAACATGAACGACTGGCAATCCGATCGCCAAGGCGACCCCGGGCACGCCAAAGGCCGCCCCCGTGCCGCCCCCGGTGGGAGCGGTAGCGCGCGGCGGCCTCTTAGCGCTTGGTCAGTGGAACGAGTCGCCGCAGGCGCAGGAGCCCGAGGCGTTCGGGTTGTCGATCGTGAAGCCCTGCTTCTCGATCGTGTCCACGAAGTCGATGCTGGCGCCGCTCAGGTAAGGGGCGCTCATCTTGTCCGTGACGACCTTGACCGCGCCGAACGCGCTGACGATGTCACCGTCGACCTCGCGCTCGTCAAAGTACAGCTGGTAGCGCAGGCCCGAGCAGCCGCCGGGCTGCACCGCGATGCGCAGCCGCAGGTCGTCGCGGCCCTCCTGCTCCAGCAGGCTGCCGACCTTCACCGCGGCAGCCTCAGTGAGGATGATGCCCTGGGTGGTCGCCTGGTCCTGAACTGTCATCTGGATTAACTCCCGCGTCAGACTAGCCAGCGCCCCTGCGGCGCGGCCCCGTCACCTGCTCTCACAACCATATGCCCTGCCCTAGCATTCCGGATCACCAGCATTCCGGATCAAGGCGTTCCGGATCACAGGCCCGGCGCGCCCCAGACCGGAAACCAGCGGCTGAGGTCCGGCTCGACCTTGAGGTCGTCGCCCAGCACGCCGCGGATCTGGAGCTCGAGCCCGTTGTCCCGGCGCTCGCCGCCCGCGGGGGCGAACGGGTAGAAGGTGCCCCGCTTGTACAGGTAGACCAGCCCCAGGCTGCGGCCCCCGGAGTCGCGGAAGGCCATGATCGTGCAGAGCAGCTGCGGCCCGAACCCCCCTTGTTCGAGCGAGGAATTAACCGCGTGCAGGTCGGTGATCAGGCCCGCGGGGTCACTGGCGTCATGGTGGCAAACCAGCCAGCTGAACCCGTAGCTGTCGGTCGAGACCTCCACCGCCTGCTCGTTGCTCATGCTGAGCAGCTCGCGGACATCCTTCTCGATGTCGCTGAATGCCCGTCCCTCGGCCGACCGGAAGCACACCGAGCCAGTGCCGGTGGGCTTGAAGTCGGTGGCCGCCTCCATGGTGACGGCCGCGCCGGGCAGCCCGAACAGGTTGTCCAGGTTGGGCGGCGCGGGCTTGGTCCGGCCCAGCAGCGTGTCCAGGAATCCCACTGGCAACCTCCCGGTGACTGACTGCTCGGGCCCGGCCCGGCCCGGCCCGGCGTAAGGGCCGGGTCCGAGCTTAGCGGCCGAGCTGCTTGGAGATCTTCTCCAGCTGCGCCAGCCGCTTGTCCAGCGACGGGTGGGTGGAGAAGATCGAGGACAGGTTCAGCTCGTTGCCCTTGCGGGCCAGCGCCGGCGCGAAGTAGAAGGCGTTCAGCGGCTCGGCCGCGCGCAGGTCCCTGGTCGGGATCCGGGCCATGTCGCCGGTGACCTTGACCAGCGCGCTGGCCAGCGCGGACGGCCGTCCGGTCAGCAGGGCGCCGGACCGGTCGGCGGACAGCTCGCGGTAGCGCGACAGCAGCCGGATGAGCAGGAAGCTGACCGCGTACACGACGATGCCGACCGCCATCACGATCAGCAGCACCGGCAGGGCGCCGCCGTTGTTGTTGTTGTTGCTGCCGCCGCGGCCCCGGCCGCCGCCGCCGAACAGCTCGCCGTAGAAGGCGAACCGGACCAGCAGCGCGGCAACGATGCCCAGCACCGAGGCCACGGTCATGACCGCGACGTCCTTGTGCGCGACGTGGGACAGCTCGTGGGCCAGCACGCCCTCGAGCTCCTCGTTGTCGTCCAGCTTGTCCAGCAGGCCCTGGGTCGCGCACAGCACGGCGACCTTGCTGCTGCGGCCGGTGGCGAACGCGTTGGGCATGGACGTCGGGGCGATGGCGATCTGCGGCTTGGGCATGTTGGCCAGCGCGCAGAGCCGGTCCACCACGGCGTGCAGCCGGGCGGCCTCCCGCGAGTCCTCCGGCTTGACCAGCCGGGCCCCGGACGTGCGCAGCGCGATCTTGTCCGACCAGTAGTAGGACGCGAACGCGGCCCCGATGCCGATCACGCCGGCCAGGACGACGAAGCCGGTCGCGCTGCCACCGCCGCCGCCGCGCCGGTTGGCGTAGATGTCAAGCAGAAAGAACAGGCCCACGACGAGCCCGACGAAGACCACGCCGAGCAGGAAGATCGTCGCGCCCATGCGCGCGATCAGCCCTGGGTCAGACGCGTAGCGAGTTCGCGCCATCGGGGGGCGCCTCCGTTTCGATAAGCGGCTTGCGTATGCGCCGCCTTACTTCATTACAACGCCACCCAAGCAGATTCCGTTCCCCCGGCCGGGCCACCGCCGACCGGGGTCAGGCAACTCTCAGCCGGGGATCAGCCCGTCGTCGGCCAGCAGCTTGCGCACGTCCTCCATGCTCGCGTCGGCGGGCGGCAGGATCAGCGCGGAGGGCTCGAGCTCGTCCGGCTTGGCCGGGGTGCCGATCTCCCTGATCCGGCTGAACAGGGCGGCCGAGGCCGCCTCGAACTCAGCCTGGTCTCGGTGCTCGACGGCGGCCTCCAGCCTGGCGTCGAGCTTGTTCAGCTCGCCCAGCGCGGAGTCGTCGACGTGCAGCTGGCCCTCGCCCAGAATGCGGACGATCACTGCGGCTCACCCGCCGGCTTCTGGTCCGTGGCCGCGCTGGCGGGGCTAGCGGGGTGCACGCTCGACCCGCCGTTGGCGCCGCCCTCGAGCTCGCGCGGCGCGCTGGTGCCGGCCAGCTCGGCCTTCATCTGCTCCAGCTCGCCGTCCACGCCGTGGGTGGCGCCGATCCGGTCCAGCTCGGACTGGATGTCGTCGCGGGGGCCGCTCACCACGTCGTCCAGCGCGCCGGAGGCCATCAGCTCGTCGAGGGCGCCCGCCCTGGCCTGCATCTGGGCCGTCTTGTCCTCGGCCCGCTGGATGGCCATGCCGACGTCGCCCATCTCCTCGGAGATGCCGGAGAAGGCCTCGTTGATCCGCGTCTGCGCCTCGGCCGCGGTGTAGGTGGCCTTGATCGTCTCCTTGCGAGTCCGGAAGGCGTCCACCTTGGCCTGGAGCCGCTGGGAGGCGTTGGTGAGCTTCTCCTCCTCGCCCTGGAGCGAGGCGTACTGCGTGTTCAGGTCGCTGATCTGGGTGGTGATACCGGATTTGCGGGTCAGCGCCTCGCGGGCCAGGTCCTCGCGGCCGGCCGCCAGCGAGTCGCGCGCCTGCCGGTCCAGCTTGTCCGAGGACTGCTGGAGCTGGTTCATCTGAAGCTCCACGCGCTTGCGCGAGGTAGCGACGTCGGCAACGCCGCGGCGCACCTTCTGCAGGAGCTCCAGCTGCGTCTGGTAGGAGTAGTCCAGCGTCTCGCGAGGATCTTCCATCCGGTCCAGGGCCTTGTTGGCCTTGGCTCGGAAGATCGTGGACACTCGCTTCATTACGCCCATAGGCGCGACCATCCCCTCATACATGTACACCGCTGCCGCAGCGCGGCAGTGCCGCGACGGGCGCCTGCGAGAGACAACGGACATATTGCTGGCACGTACCGGTCCCAGCCTACGACGACCTGATGCAAGCGTCATCCACTGGCGGGTGCCGCTAATCGCTTGGCGGGTGCCGCTGATCGCTCAGATCCACCGTAGCGATCTGGCCCGTTCCTCCCGGTAGGCTGGCAGGCGTGTTCCGACGACGTGATAGTGATGCCCCCGTGGTGCTGGATGACGCCTCCGCGGTCGATGACGGCGCAGCTGAGGATGAGGCCGCACAGCGGGCCGGCTTCACCGCCGCCAAGGGCCGTCCCACGCCCAAGCGCAGCGAGGCCGAGAAGCGCCGCCGGCAGCCCTACACCGCACCTGGCGACCGCAAGACGGCCGCCACGCAGAGCAAGGGCCGCGACCGCACCGAGCGCGGCCGCCGCATGGAGGCCATGCGGCGCGGCGAGGCCTGGGCGCTGCCGCGCAAGGACCAGGGCCCGGTCAAGGCGCTGGCCAGGGACGTGGTGGACTCCCGGCGGGGGATCAGCGAGTACTACCTGTACGGCATCGTCGTGCTGATCCTGCTGCTGTTCATCCCCGCGCTCAAGGGCACGATCATCGTCGACCTGGTCATCCTGGCCGTGCTCCTGGTCATCGTCGGCGAGGGCTGGCTCGTCAGCCGCCGGGTGATGCGGCTGGCCAGGGAGCGCTTCCCCGGCGAGAGCACCCGCGGGGTGGGCATGTACACGGCGCTGCGCGGTACCCAGCTGCGCAAGATGCGGGTGCCCGGGCCCCGCGTCCAGCGCGGCCAGAAGGTCTGAAACCAGGCCAGGCGGGGCGGCGGCGACGGTCGCACTAGGTTAAGCACCATGGAATACCGTCACCTCGGCCGCAGCGGCCTGAAGATCAGCGAGATCGCCTACGGAAACTGGATCACCCACGGGTCGCAGGTCGAGGAGGAGGCCGCGCGGGCGTGCGTGACGGCCGCCCTCGACACGGGCATCACCACCTTCGACACGGCCGATGCCTACGCGGGCACCAAGGCCGAGGAGGTGCTCGGCCGGGCCCTGCACGGCGTGCGGCGCGAGTCGCTGGAGATCTTCACCAAGGTGTTCTGGCCCACCGGGGCGGGCGTCAACGACCGCGGCCTGTCCCGCAAGCACATCGTCGAGTCCGCGCACGCCTCCCTGCGCCGCCTCCAGACCGACTACATCGACCTGTACCAGGCCCACCGCTACGACCACGCGACGCCGCTCGAGGAGACCCTGCGGGCCTTCGACGACCTGGTCCGGCAGGGCAAGGTGCTGTACGTCGGGGTGTCCGAGTGGCGGGCCGAGGAGATCGCCGCCGCGCTGCGCATCGCCAGCGAGATGGGCTTTGACCGGATTGTCTCCAACCAGCCGCAGTACAACATGATCTGGCGGGTCATCGAGGCCGAGGTCGTCCCGCTGTGCGAGAAGGAGGGCATCGGCCAGGTGGTCTTCTCCCCCATCGGCCAGGGCGTGCTGACCGGCAAGTACCTGCCCGGCGCCCCGCCGCCGGAGGGCTCGCGGGCCACCGACGAGGGCGGCTCCCGGTTTGTCTCCCGGTTCCTGAACGACTCGCTGCTGACCCGGGTGGCCGAACTGCGGGACGTGGCCGACGAGGCCGGGCTGACGATGGCCCAGCTGGCCGTGGCGTGGACGCTGCAGAACCCCAACGTGTCGGCCGCGATCGTCGGCGCCACCCGGCCCGAGCAGGTGCTGGACAACGCCGGCGCCTCGGGCGTCCGGCTGGACGAGGGGCTGCTGCGGCGCGTCGACGACATCCTGGGCCCGGAGATCATCACCGACCCGGCGCACACCTCGAGCCCGCCCGGCCGGCCCTGACCGCGTGACGCCCGGCGGCCGGGCGGGCGCTCGCGCCTACTCGGCTTCCGGGTGCAGGCTCATCGGGCCGTACTCGACCCGCCCGTCCTCGGTCAGGCTGACCTGGTCCACGCCCGAGTCCAGCAGGCCGCGCCAGTTCTCCCCGATCCAGCTCTCCGCGTCGCCCTGGCTGCTGAAGGTCTCCTTCGGCAGCTCACGGGAGACGACGGCCGAGCCGTCTTCCTTCTCGAACTGCCAGGTCCAGGTCATGTCTCGCCTCGGTAGCTAGGATCGGGCCGGTCACCGGGGCCCCATCGTAGCCATCTCGCCCGGCTCAGCCGGCCCGGCTCTACCAGCAAGGCAGGTCCATGGACGTTCGGTTCGTCGGCACCGGCGGCCGCGACGGCTGGCCGGAGCCCGGCTGCCCGTGCGCCTCCTGCCGCCGAGCGACCGCGTCC
>JBOHCO010000152.1:0-2252 GCA_050698895.1 Streptosporangiaceae bacterium | reverse complement strand
GGGGCTGATGTGCCTGGCGGCGGCGACCCGGTCCACCTGGATGGCCGCGTTCTGCGGGGAGATATCCGGGTCCAGGCCCGAGCCGGACGCGGTCACCGCGTCGGCCGGGATCTGCGAGATCCTCACGTGGTCGAACGCTGCGATCTGCCGCTGCCGCTGCTTGATCGCCTTGATCAGCACGGGGTTGTTAGGTCCCAGGTTGGACGCGGAGGAGTAGCGCGGGTCGCAGCCGTAGTCGTTCTTGGCCCCGGACAGGATCGCGTAGGACGGCCGGGGCTGGAAGTACTGCGGCAGCGGCTGGTCCTTGCTGTTCACGAACTCCTGGCACAGCAGGCCAGAGCCGACCACGCGGCCGTGGAAGCTGACCATCGAGCCGTTGGCCTGGTTGTGGAAGGCGCCCTGGCCGATCCCCCAGATGACCACCGGGTAGATGATCCCGGTGATCACAGTGAAGACCAGCAGCGCGCGTAGCCCGGCGAGGTGCTGCCGGACAATGCTGGGTAGACGATTCATGGTCAGATCACCGGAATCCTGGAATGAACTGGATGATGAGGTCGATGAGCTTGATGCCGATGAACGGGATGACCAGGCCGCCGAAGCCGTAGATCCACAGGTTCCGGCGCAGCATCGCACTCGCCGACGCCGGCTTGTACCGCACGCCGCGCAGGGCCAGCGGGATCAGCGCGACGATGATCAGCGCGTTGAAGATGATCGCCGAGGTGATCGCGGACTGCGGGCTGTGCAGGTGCAGGATGTTCAGCTTGGCCAGGCCGGGGATCACGCCCTCGAACATGGCCGGGATGATCGCGAAGTACTTGGCCACGTCGTTGGTGATGGAGAACGTGGTCAGCGCCCCGCGGGTGATGAGCAGCTGCTTGCCGATCTCCACGATCTCGATGAGCTTGGTGGGGTTGGAGTCCAGGTCGACCATGTTCCCGGCTTCCTTGGCCGCCGAGGTGCCGGTGTTCATGGCCACCCCGACGTCGGCCTGGGCCAGGGCCGGGGCGTCGTTGGTGCCGTCCCCGGTCATGGCGACCAGCTTGCCGCCCTCCTGCTCCTTGCGGATCAGGGCCATCTTGTCCTCGGGCGTGGCCTCGGCGAGGAAGTCGTCCACGCCGGACTCGTCCGCGATGGCCTTGGCCGTCAGCGGGTTGTCGCCGGTGATCATGACGGTCCTGATGCCCATCCTGCGCATCTCGGCGAACCGCTCGGCGATGCCCTCCTTGACGATGTCCTTGAGGTAGATGACCCCGAGGGCGCGGGCGGTGCCGTGATCGGCCTCGGCTACCACCAGCGGGGTGCCGCCGACCCCCGAGATGCCGTCCACCATGCCGCCCAGCTCGTCGGGCGGGTTGCCGCCGTTGTCCCTGATCCACTGGGCCACCGACGCCGCGGCGCCCTTGCGGACCTGGCGGCCGTCGGCCATGTCGACCCCGCTCATCCGGGTCTGCGCGGTGAACTCCACGAACTGCGCGCCCTGCAGCTCGCCCTCGGCCCGCTCGCGCAGGCCGTACTGGTCCTTGGCCAGGACCACGATGGAGCGGCCCTCGGGCGTGTAGTCGGCCATGGATGATAGCTGGGCCGCGTCGGCGAGCTCGCTCGCCTCCACCCCGCCGACCGGCAGGAACTCGGTGGCCTGCCGGTTGCCGATGGTGATCGTGCCGGTCTTGTCCAGCAGCAGCGTGTTCACGTCGCCGGCCGCCTCGACCGCGCGCCCGGACATGGCCAGCACGTTGCGCTGCACCAGCCGGTCCATGCCCGCGATGCCGATGGCCGACAGCAGCGCGCCGATCGTGGTCGGGATCAGCGCGACCAGCAGCGCGACCAGGATCACCAGGCTCTGCGGCGCCTTGGAGTAGAACGCGATCGGCTGGAGGGTGACCACGGCCAGCATGAAGATGATCGTCAACGAGGCGAGCAGGATGTTCAGCGCGATCTCGTTGGGCGTCTTCTGCCGCTTCGCGCCCTCGACGAGGGCGATCATCCGGTCGATGAAGGTCTCGCCCGGCTTGGACGTGATCTTCACGACGATCCGGTCGGACAGCACGGTGGTGCCGCCGGTCACCGCGGACCGGTCACCGCCGGACTCGCGGATGACCGGGGCCGACTCGCCGGTGATCGCCGACTCGTCGACGCTGGCGACACCCTCGACGACGTCGCCGTCACCGGGGTTGATCTCCCCGGCCTCGGCGACCACGAAGTCGCCCAGCGTGAGCTGGGTTCCCGGCCCCGACTCCTCGCGGATGTCGGCC
>JBOHCO010000151.1:0-4020 GCA_050698895.1 Streptosporangiaceae bacterium | reverse complement strand
TCCCCGAGGCGGGCTCAAACTGACTTTGCATGTCCCCATGCTGTCGGAAACGACGCCCGCCGTCACATCGGCCGGCTCGCGCGGGTCGCGCCTGGCCCGGCATCGCCGGGCTCGCGGCGTTTCCGCGGAAGCGTTTCGCGCATGTGCGTGACGCACTTGCGTGAAGCGTCTCCGCGGAAACGCGGCCCGGCCGTTCAGGGGCAGTCAGGGACCGCTCAGGGCCAGTCAGGGGATGAGCACCGGCCGGCGGCCCTGCTGGTCGGCGCTCCAGACCTCGGCCACGTCGGCCAGCGGCACCCGCTCGATCTCGATGCTGACCTCGCCGCTGGCCAGCCCCTCGATGAGGTCGGTGAGCATCTCCCCGATCAGCTCGCGGGGCGGCATGGTGCCGGTGCCCATGCCGATCACCTCCAGGCCCGCGCTGCGCAGCGCCGAGCCGGGCAGCGTGATCGCCGCCCCGGCCATCTCCCCGGCGTGGACCAGCCGGGTGCGCAGCGACCGCACCTCCATGTCCTCCCGGATCAGGGAGTCGATGAAGATCTCGGTCGGCCGGCCCCACAGGTAGTCGGCGACCACGTCGTAGCCCGGCTCGCCGGCCGCGGCCGCGAAGGCCGCGGCCAGCTCGCCGTCGGGCTGGTCCAGGCTGATCACCGCGTCCGCGCCCAGCCCCGGCAGCGCGGCCAGGGACCGCGGGTTGCGGCCGGCGGCCACCACCCGGCCCGCGCCGTACCGCCGGGCGGCCTGCACGGCCAGCCGGCCGGTGACCCCGGTGGCGCCCAGTACCAGCACCGTGGCGCCGGGCTCCGGCCGGGCCCGCCAGCCGAACAGCAGCCAGGCCGACAGGCCGGGGTTCCAGGCCGCCGCGGCCGCCGCGTCGTCCAGGCCGTCCGGGATGGGCAAGGTGAACTCCGGGCGGGCGGTGGCGTACTGGGCCATGGTGCCGCCCTCGGACCCGAACAGCACCCGCTGGCCGCCGGGCCGCCGCCCCGCGCCGATCACCCCGGCCACCTGGGGCAGGCTGGCCGGCCGCGAGGTCACCGAGTAGTGCGAGCCGTCGGCCCGGACCTTGTCGATGTTGTTGATCGGCGCCCCGGTGACCTCGATGAGCTCCTCGCCGGCGCCCGGTACCGGGTCGGGCATGTCGGCGCAGGCCGGCACCTGGCCGTAGGCCCGGAGGACCGCCGCCTTCACGCCGCGCCCCGGTCCTGGCCGGCGCGCCGGCCGATCCGGGCCTGCCAGCCCTGGAGCACGCGCGGCTCGCCCGGCCTGGCGTGCAGCCGGGCGGGCAGTGCCCGGGCCGTGGCCTGCGCCCTGGCGCGGGCCCGGTCGTGCCGGGCGGCAGCCCGCGCCCCGGCCCGGAACCGGGCGTTCTCGTGCCGAGTCCGGGCGCCGGGCGAGCGCAGCCCGAACGTGTCAGCCACCCAGTCCACCGCTATCCGGTGCATCAGCCCGACCCTGTGCTGTGCCATCGAGGACTCCTCAGCTACTATGAGTACGCCGTACGAAGTACGCGTACGCTGTACCCATAACCTAGAGCTAGGCTAGCCCGCGTGTCAACGTCGCCCGGTCCAACCTCGCCGGACACCCGGCCGATCTGGGTCCGGCCCGAGCCCGGCACCCGGCGGGCCCGGTTCAGCCGCGAGCAGATCGCCGACGCCGCCCTGGCCATCGCCGACGCCGAGGGCTTCGAGGCGGTGTCCATGCGCCGCATCGCCGCCGAGCTCGGCGCCGGCACCATGAGCCTGTACCGGTACATCAGCGCCAAGGACGACCTGGTGGCGCTGATGGACGACGCCCTGATGGCCGAGTCGCTGGTCCCCGACGGAGAGCTGCCGCCGGACTGGCGGGAGGCGCTGGCGCTGATCGCCCGGCGGACCAGGGCCGCGCACCTGCGCCACCCGTGGGCCGTGGTCGCGCTGCAGGGCCGCGGCGCGGCCAGCCAGGACGGCTCCTTCGGCCCCAACGGCCTGCGTCACTTCGAGCAGTCGCTGGCCGCCCTGGACAGCGCCCCGCTCGGCCTGGCGGCCAGGCTGGAGCTGCTGACCATCGTCGACGACTACGTGTTCGGCAGCGTGCTGCGCGCCGGCGAGATGCAGGACCGCAGCGAGACCGACCCCGAAGCGGCGGCCCCGATCATGGAGTTCCTCACGGCCCAGCTGGCCACCGGCGCGTTCCCGCGGATCGCCGCGCTGAGCCAGGACCCGGCCGCCGCCGGGCTGGCCCACCCGGACCGGGTGGAGGCCCGGTTCGAGCGCGGCCTTGCGCTGCTGATCGAGCACGCCGCCGGGGTATTAGGCTGAAAGCGTGGTTCTAGCATCAGAGGGACGGCGCATGCTGCGCCTCGAGGCACGCAACAGCCAGACCCCCATCGAGCGCAAGCCCCCGTGGATCAAGACCCGGCTGCGCACCGGGCCCGAGTACACCGAGCTGAAGAAGCTGGTCCGGCGCGAGGGGCTGCACACGGTCTGCGAGGAGGCCGGCTGCCCGAACATCTTCGAGTGCTGGGAAGACCGCGAGGCCACCTTCCTGATCGGCGGCGACCAGTGCACCCGGCGCTGTGACTTCTGCCAGATCGCCACCGGCAAGCCGGGCCCGCTGGACACCGACGAGCCGCGCAGGGTGGCCGAGTCGGTGGCCACCATGGGCCTGCGCTACGCCACCGTGACCGGCGTGGCCCGCGATGACCTGCCCGACGGCGGCGCCTGGCTGTACGCCCAGACCGCCCGCGAGATCCACCAGGCGGTGCCCGGCTGTGGCGTCGAGCTGCTGATCCCTGACTTCAACGCCCACCCCGGCCAGCTCGCCGAGGTGTTCTCGGCCGAGCCCCAGGTGCTGGCGCACAACATCGAGACCGTGCCGCGGATCTTCCGCCGGATCCGGCCCGGCTTCCGCTACGAGCGCTCGCTGGAGGTGCTGGCCCGGGCCCGCGAGCACGGCCTGGTGACCAAGTCCAACCTGATCCTGGGCCTGGGCGAGGAGCCGGAGGAGATCCTCGAGGCCTTGCGTGACCTGCGCGAAGCCGGCTGCGACCTGGTCACCATCACCCAGTACCTGCGGCCGTCGCCGCTGCACCACCCGGTCGAGCGGTGGGTCACCCCGGAGGAGTTCGACGAGCTCGGCGAGCGCGCCACCGAGCTGGGCTTCGCCGGGGTCATGTCCGGACCGCTGGTCCGGTCCTCCTATCGGGCGGGCCGGCTGTACCAGCAGGCGATAAGTCACCGGGAGCGCCCGGTATCCTCACCTCATGGTCAATAAGCCCGGCGCAGCCGCAACCAAGAAGGCCTCCGCCGACGCGGCGCCGGGCCGCATCAAGCAGATCCGCATGGTCGCGGGGATCATCCACAAGCAGAACCCGCGCGCCCTCCCCATCATCGCGGCGGCCGGGATCGCCACCCTGGCCGTCTGCGTGGTGGTCGGCCTGCTCACCCACCTGGCGCCGTTCCTGATCCCGCTCGGCGTCCTGCTCGGCCTGATGGTCGCCATGATCCTGTTCGGCCGGTTCGCGCAGTCCGCGCAGTACTCGGCGATCGCGGGCCAGCCCGGCGCGGCGGCCGCGATCCTGCAGAGCATGCGCGGCAACTGGACGATCACCCCGGCCATCGCGGCCAACCGGAACATGGACGTGGTGCACCGCGCGGTGGGCCGGCCGGGCGTTGTGCTGGTCGGCGAGGGGTCCCCGACCCGGCTGCCCAGCCTGCTGGCCGCCGAGAAGAAGCGGCACTCCCGCGTCGCCTATGACATCCCGATCTACGACATCCAGGTCGGTGACCAGGAGGGCCAGCTCACCATCAAGCAACTGCAGCGGCACATCATGAAGCTGCCGCGCAACCTCAAGGGCCCGGCCGTAGCCGACCTGAACTACCGGCTCAAGGCGCTGCCGCAGTCGCTCCAGATGCCCAAGGGCCCGGTGCCGCGGTCGGCCCGCATGCCCAAGATGCCCCGCCCCAAGACGCGCTGAGCCGGGGCCGCTGCCGGCCGGGCCGGGATGAATGGTTCATGATCGCGGCAATCCGTCAGTGA
>JBOHCO010000150.1:0-1632 GCA_050698895.1 Streptosporangiaceae bacterium | reverse complement strand
TCCCGGCCGTGGCCCCGGCCGCCGGCGAGCCGACCCCCGCCGACCCCGCGACCGGCGCCGGGACGGCGCCCGCCGAGCACGGCGCGCCGCGGTGATCCGGGTGCTGCTGGCCGACGACCAGGCACTGATCCGGGCCGGCTTCAGGGTGCTGCTGGACTCGGCCGACGACCTGGAGGTGGTGGGCGAGGCGGCGGACGGCGCCGAGGCCGCCGAACTGGCCCGCCGCCAGCGGGCCGACGTAGTGCTGATGGACATCCGGATGCCCGGCGTGGACGGGCTGGAGGCGACCTGGCGCATCGCGGCAAACGATGACCTGGCCTGGGTCAAGGTGATCATCCTGACCACGTTCGAGTCGGACGAGTACGTCTACCAGGCCATCCGAGCCGGGGCCAGCGGGTTCCTGGTCAAGGACGCCGAGCCAGCCGAGTTGCTCCAGGCCGTGCGCGTGGTGGCCCGCGGCGAGGCGCTGCTGTCGCCGAGCGTGACCCGGCGGCTGATCACCGACATCGCCCGGCGGCCGGCCACGCAGGAACGGCCGCGCCGTGAGGTCCTGGATGGCCTCACGGCGCGGGAGCGGGAGGTGATGACGCTGGTCGCCGCCGGCCTGTCCAACGAGGAGATCGCCGGCCGGCTGTACCTGAGCCCGCTGACCGCCAAGACTCACGTCAGCCGGATCATGACCAAGCTCGGCGCGCGGGACCGGGCTCAGGTCGTGGTCCTGGCCTACGAGACCGGCCTGGTCACGCCCGGCCAGCAGCCGGATGCGGGACGCGCTGGTCGCGGCGGGCCGGGATGAGCGCGATGAGCATGGCCGCGGCGGTGAGCGCGAAGGCGACGGGATAGCCGGTGCCGCCGGCCAGCAGGCCGAAGCCGACCGCGCCCAGGCCCATGCCCGCGTCGTAGGACAGGTTCCAGAGCGCGCTGACCGCGTCGTAGCCGGAGGCGGGCACCCGGTCGTACATCAGGCTCAGGCTGGCGTTCTGGGCCACGCCGAACCCGGCGCCGAAGATCACGCTGCCGGCCACTACGGCGACCGGGACGCTGGTCAGGGCCATGATCAGCATGCCCAGCGACGCGGCGGCCAGGCCCGGCATGACCAGCCGCCCCGCGCCGCGCCGGTCCCCCCACCGCCCGCTCAGCCAGCGGGTCAGGGTGGCCGCGGCGGGCTGCGCGAACAGGGCCAGCGCGGCTACGCCGCTGGATCCGCGGCTCAGGGCCAGCGGCAGGAAGGTGACCATGATCCCGGTCGCTACCGTGGTCGCCGCGAAGACGAGCGCGGGCCGGACCAGCGCGGCGGTGCGCAGCGCGGCCAGCACGCCGAGCGTGCGCTCCCCGTCATCCGGCGCGGGACCGGCCGGGGGCGGGCCGGCCGGACGGCGCCGGCGGGCCGGTCACCAGCCGCGGCCGGGCCGGCCCCTCTCTTGACACGATTGCCCGGATCGGCGTACTACTACGTTCATATTCAGAAACGCCATACTTATATATGAACGCTCGCAGCGGCGCGAGGTATGGCGGGAGCAGGTCCGCACGCCCAGGGAGGCCGCTCGTGAGCGTCAAGTCCGACACCGCAAGCACCACCGGCGCGCTCAGCTCGATTGAGGAACGCAGCTTCGACCACGTTCCCGAGGATGA